>NZ_JBMFLX010000041.1:0-10992 GCF_049970975.1 Infirmifilum sp.
CTCCCCACGCCCCCTTTCGGGAGCCTTTCGGTCATAGAGGGCATCCCATATATCTCCAACGTAATTATTTAATTTTGTGTCCACGAAACATAGTACAGGCCGAGACGCCTTCTTTTGCACAGGTCGAGTAAAGGTATAACTAACCTCAACACCCTCAAACATATATCCTTATTCTAGCCTAATATATTAATACAAGATCTTAAGGATGAAAAGTTTTAAACCACGCAGGGCTTTTAACCCTGACAAACATGAGCGGTAAGAATACCAGACTCATTCTCTGGTTTGAAGAGCTTACAAAAGAGGATGTGCCAATAGTTGGTGGCAAAAACGCCAACCTCGGCGAGATGATAAGAGCAGGCATCCCAGTCCCCCCCGGCTTTGCTGTAACAGCCTATGCCTATAAAAGGTTCATAGAGGAGAAAGGGATTAAGGACAAGATATACGAGATTATTCGTAAACACGTACCTCAAGGTGCAGCCAAGCCTGAAGACTACATGGAGGCATCCCAGGAGATTAGGAAGCTCATTGAGAGCACTCCAATGCCTAAAGACATCGAAGAAGAAATAAGGAAAGCCTACCGCGAGCTTAGCAAACGCGTCGGCAAGACAGAGGAATTCGTTGCCGTACGTAGCAGCGCCACCGCTGAAGACCTCCCTGACGCAAGCTTCGCTGGCCAGCAGGAAACATATCTTAACGTCAAAGGCGAAGACGATGTCGTCGAAAAAGTCAGGAAGTGCTGGTCGAGCCTTTTCACTCCCAGAGCAATATTTTACAGGGAATCTAAGGGATTCGAGCACGAGAGAGTCCTCATCAGCGTTGCGGTGCAAAAGATGGTCAACTCTAGGTCTGCAGGAGTAATGTTCACACTCCATCCAGTAACTGGAGACAGAAACAAGATCGTCATTGAGGGACACTGGGGACTCGGCGAGTCGGTTGTAAGCGGTAAAGTAACCCCCGACGAGTGGGTAGTAGACAAGAAGTCCATGCAGATAGTCGAGAGGAATATCGTAGAGAAGAGGGTGGAGCTTGTGCGAGACCCCAAGACAGGCAAAAACATTGAGCGCGAAATAGAACCCGAGAGGCGGAATGCTCCCTCTCTCACAGATGAGGAAGTGCTGAGACTAGCGGAGCTAGCAGTAAAGATAGAGCAGCACTACGGGAGGCCAATGGACATCGAGTGGGCGGTTGACAGAGACCTCAAGTTCCCCGAAAGCGTCTTCATTGTCCAGGCCAGACCCGAGACGGTATGGAGCACCAGACAGCAAACGGGTGCCGAGACAACCTCAGTTAAAAGCGTCACGGAAGCCAAACCAGTTGTTAAGGGTCTTGCAGCCAGCCCTGGAGTAGCTTTCGGCAAGGCCAAGATCTGTCTCACACTTGAAGACGCCAAAACCAAGATGCAGCCCGGCGACATCCTCGTCACAAAGATGACCGATCCCGACTGGGTCCCGTATATGAAGATTGCGGCGGCCATCGTTACTGATGAGGGTGGAATGACGGCGCATGCCGCCATTGTTAGCAGGGAGCTGGGTATTCCGGCGATAGTGGGCACGAGAGAGGCGACTAAGGTAATGGTTGACGGGAAAGAGTACACTGTTGACGCGAAGACCGGGGTGGTCTATGAGGGGCGTGTCGAGGAGCTCCTCGGGAAGAAGGAGGAGAAGGCGGCTGCCGCTGCTGCCGCTCCGATCGAGATCATCTACAAGCCTATCACGGGAACAAAGATATACATGAATCTCGGTGTTCCTGAGAAGATTAAGGAATATAAGAACCTACCCTTCGATGGCATCGGCCTGATGCGCGTCGAGTTCATAATGGCGAGCTATGTGGGCGAGCACCCGCTATACCTCCTTGAAAGCGGGAGAGGCGACGTCCTCGTTAACAAGATGGCTGAGGGCATAGCTCTGGTAGCCCGTGAAATCTATCCGCGACCAGTAGTCGTTAGATTCAGTGACTTCAAGACCAACGAGTACAGGCAGCTTAAGGGAGGAGAGAAATACGAGCCACAGGAAGACAACCCTATGCTCGGCTGGCGTGGTGTAAGCAGGTACATCAGTCCGCAATACGAGAAGGCCTTCAGGCTTGAGGTGCGCGCCATCAAGAAGGTTAGAGAGGAGATGGGCCTCGGCAACGTATGGGTGATGGCGCCCTTCGTGAGGACGCTCTGGGAGGCAGAGAGGTTTGTAAAGCTCTTGGCAGAGGAGGGGCTTGAGAGTAATAGGGACTTCAAGGTATGGGCTATGGCCGAAGTTCCAAGCATAATCTTCCTCGCCGAGGAGTTCTCAAGGTACTTTGACGGCTTCAGCATCGGCAGCAACGACCTCACCCAATTGACGCTGGGTACGGACAGGGACTCCGCCATCTTGCCCAAGATAGATCCTAGATACTTTGACGAGAGGGATCCCGCGGTGAGGACTGCAATAGCGATGCTTATCGAGAAGGCTCACAAGAGTCCATATGGGTACAGGACCGTGTCCATATGCGGTCAGGCCCCCAGCGTTTATCCGGAATTTAGCGAGTTCCTGGTTAGACATGGTATAGACAGTATAAGCGTTAACCCCGACGTCGTGATGCAGACGAGGGAGCTTGTGGCCCAGATAGAGCACAGGATACTATTGGAGAAGACACTGGGAATCGAGAGAGTCGAAGAGGATCTTGGCTGGCCTGTAAGACGCGAGAAGCCGAAGCTTCCAAGGTTTGCAAGAAGAGTGGACGAGCTAGAATAACTTCTTCTTCAACTCTTCAATTTTTTCACTGAATTTTTTCCTTACACAGTCTTTGTCTAGTTTCTCGTGTAGTGTTTCCTCTAAAACTCCTAGTATCTTTTCGATGGAGTTGATTACAATGTTGCTTGGGGGTTGGCCAAACATTGTTTCTTTGACCACGGGTCCTATAACCCAGGCCTCGCCATTGAATGTACCCGAGGCATATGCCAGCGCGACAATATGTGCGGGTGTGACATCATGCGCACCTGTTTCACGGCTAATGAGTAGGGATAACTCCTCTCGGGATAGTTTCCTGGGATCTATCCTAACTCTTACTACTTCTCCCTCAGGGCCATATGACGGGTCAAATACATCTAAGAATATCACCGATCGAGCCCCCTCTATGTATGAGGCAGATGTGAAGGCATCTGTCTCGGCGTTGATGCTGTTAGCTCCGCACTCCGCGAGCGACTCGGCAAGTAGAGGGCCTAGTGCGTCATCACCATAGAGTAAGTTGCCTACACCGACTATTAGGTATTTTTTCTCGGCTTTCATTGACAGTGTTCCCTGTGTATAGCCTCGATCACGGATGTGAGCTTGTCTGAGCAGTAGGATGGGTCCCCGCTACCCGGATCACACTCGACGACTTCTAGCTCGAGGCCAGGAGTGAATACGCGGAGGCCAGAGAGGAGGTCGTCAATGTCTAGGGATCCTTCTAGCGTAGCTCTGAGCGCGTCGGTTGCCTTTTCTTGAGGCTCAGGGGCCAGCTGAACAGTATAAGTGTAGAGGCCTGGCTGGCGTCCGCGCCTTTTGAGGGTTATTATCTTTGTCTTGGTTGGATTGTATTTATCTATGAGGTATTTTACCGTGAGGCTGTCTGTCGAGAAATCTTCAAACACTACGTGGCTGCACTCAGGAAGGGTTTGGGCATGCTCGAAGGCTTTGTAGACGACTTCCCCTTCTTCCCCGTAATAAGAGAGGAATCCTATCAGTATCTTTATCTGTGTTTTTTCAAGCTTCTCGAGGATCTCGGCATGGCCGCTCTCAACGAGGGTTCTCTTCATCTCGTCTATGTTTTCCTCGCGCGGCTTGAAGCTTGTGATGCGGTCGTATAGAGGTTTTGTTGCATCGGTGGCTTTGACATCGGGGATTAGCGACTTGGTTCCCTGCTCGAGTGCCTTGTAAGTCTTCATTAATGCTACTATAAATTTGACTAGCTCGTCTTGTTGACTCAAGGAGTTTAACCCCTGCTATAAATCTGATGAATCTTCTATGATAAAGCTTATGTCTTGATAATTATAAATATATTTATATTTTAATATGTAAGAAATAGTATTAAATAAAACGAATCTATTATAAAGAATTGATAAAAGTAGATTTGAAATTTTATTTTTTACTTAGTCTTTTCAAATTATCGCTAATTATACATGAAAGCTTTATTATAAACTAATATTGTTAAGTTAACGACAAGGTGGTAAAATGGTCTTATCAGGCTTGGGCTTGAACCGTCGCGATTTTCTCAAAATGGCAGGGACTACTGCTTTTCTAGCTTCGCTCAACTGGCGTGAGCTCGTAAAGCTTGCCGCGGCTCAGGCTCAAAGTGGGTCGATCAACATTGTATGGTTTGAGGCTCAAGACTGCGCAGGCAACACTACGGCTCTGATACAGGCAACTGAGCCTGACCTTATAGATGTTCTCGGCGGCTCTTTCCACCTCGTGGGACCCGGTAACGTGAAGCTGGTTTTCCACGAGACCGTGATGCCTCAGTGGGGTGAGAGTGCCCTTGACATCGCTAAGGCGGCGGCCGAAGGAAAGCTTGACCCGTTCGTCCTGGTGCTGGAAGGGAGCTTCCCACAGGATGAGAAGGCCGGAGGGCCTCCCGGAAGCGACTACTACTGTTTTATAGGGGAAGAGAACGGTAAGCCAATTAGCTGTGTAGAGTGGATGAGGAGGCTCCTACCCAGAGCTGTTGCCGTCGTGTCCATTGGCAATTGTGCCTCTTATGGCGGCCTTGTCGCGAACAAGGTTCTTGACAGGGTTCCAGGGCTACCCTCCTCAAGTTGGGGCGACAGCCCCACGGGAGCTGTGGGCTTCTTCGATGACCCCATCCGAGGGATCAAGGGACTTGTAAACCTTCTCCCAGAGGCGGAGCCATTCAGAAAATTCATATCAGGTCAGTGTAGCCTCGGTCCCGGAGAGATACGCCAGGATTGTAGGCCAGCGATGGCTGTGCCTGGATGCCCAGCTAACGGTGACGGGCAACTGAGGTCTCTTGCGGCTCTGGTGTTATGGGCCAAAGGGTTGCTACCCCTGCCGGAGCTGGACAGATACTGGAGGCCTAAATTTATCTACGGGCAAACTGTTCACGAGCAGTGTCCCAGGGCGGGTTCATACGCAGCAGGGGACTTCAGGGCATACCCGGGCGAGAACAGCTACAGATGTCTCTATGCGGTAGGCTGTAAGGGGCCTATCTCCAACTGCCCGTGGAACAAGCTGGGCTGGGTTAACGGCGTTGGAGGCCCTACGAGGACGGGTGGTGTCTGTATCGGGTGTACTATGCCCGGTTTTACTGACGCGTACGAGCCGTTCTACAAGCCTCTCCAGGCTCCACGTGTTCCCAGCGGCCTGGAAAGCGTAGCTGCGGTTGCCGCACTGCTCGCGGGTATCGGGCTAGCCTATGGTATATCTAAGGATATTGAAAGTAAGAAGGCAAGTTCATTAAAGGAGGTGAGGGGTGAGGCTTAATGAGTGTTAGGGAGGTTTTTATAGACCCTATTACGAGGATTGAAGGCCACCTTGCGCTGCGGGCTCTTGTGGATACGACTACAAGGAAGCCTAGTGAGGTATGGGTATACGCCACAATGTTCCGCGGTTTCGAAGTTTTTCTCAGGGGTAGACCGCCAGAGGACGCGATCCACATAACCTCGAGGATTTGTGGAGTGTGTGGAGCAAGCCACGCGAACGCGTCGATGCATGCCGTCGATATGGCTTACGGTGTTGTTCCAGAGCCTCTAGGCGTGGTGCTAAGAAACATGGCTTTCGCTATGACTGATCCCCTATACGACCACCCCTTGATCTTGAATATGCTCGGCGGGCCCGACTATAGCGAGCTCATAGTGAAGAAGCTGACACCCAAGGTATGGGCTGACGCTGAGAGGACTGATGCTCCTCACAGGGATATTCACGGGTTCTCAAAGATATCCGATATAATGCGTGCTTTAAACCCCATTGAGGGCAAGATATGGCAGCTGACCGTTAAATATCAGCGCATAGCTAGGGAGGGAGGTGTCTTAATATACGGCAGGCACAGCCACCCGAGCACTATAATTCCGGGCGGTATTTCTACTGATCTCACGAACGCAGAATACCTGCTTATAGGCTACACATATCGTTTGACAAAGTTAACAGCGTGGGCGAAATTCCTATACGCTATCTGGCAGGACATAACCTGGTTCTACGAAGAGTATGAGAACTACAAGGATCAAGGGCTAACCTATAGAAGACACAACATGGTTAGCGGTGGCGTCTTCGACGATCCGGAGGTTTATTCTTCTCTCGGCGAGACGCCTGAGGACATTTACAAGAACATCGACAAAGCCGCCTCAAAGCGTACCATTAAGCCGGGGGCATTCGTGAACGGCGAGCTAGTCACAAAGAGCTACAAGGAGATAAACCTGAGTATCATGGAACAAGTAGATAGATCCTTCTATGAAGACTGGGCAGGAAAGTTCCCATTATATACGGACAAGGATCCCGAAGGTAACCCGCTCCTATGGGGCAAGCAGGACCCAGCATACCATCCCTGGAACAAGATAACGATTCCTAAACCGGGCGCCAGGGACTGGAACGGAAAGTACAACTGGGCTGCAACAGTACGCTTTGTCTGGAAAGATGGTACAGTGGTTCCATTCGAGGTTGGGCCAATCGCAAGGTTAACGGTAACGGCCTACCAGCCAAACGATTTCGGCAGCGGGAACGGCGTATTGAAGGTTACCCTGCCTAGAAGCGGCGGCGCTGACGACCTACCGGCAAGTGTGGTGGAAGAGATGACCCTCGAGTGGAAGGCTCCACAATACTCCACTACGCTTCAAAGAGTCCTTGCACGAGCATTTAATGTGGTCGTGGACGTAGCTGATGCATGGCATAATGTCTTGAGAGCTGTAGAACTCGTCCGAAGCGGGAAGACAAAGACGTCTAGGCCATGGGTTGCCCCATCCCGAAGAACCTTTGGTGTAGGCTTTACGGAGGCGCCTAGGGGAACAGTCAGACACTGGGTTATACAGGAGGGAGGAAAGATCGTTAACTATCAGATACACGCGCCGACAACCGGCAACGTTTCACCCAAGGACAAGTGGGGCATGTCTCCCTTCGAGCAGAGCGTGGCTAACAGTGTCATCACAGAGGAAGTGCCTCCCGAGAAGTGGGAAGGTCTTGACTTTGTAAGGGCGATCAGGAGCTTTGACCCTTGCATAGCCTGTGCAGTCCATATACAGGTTGGGAACATAAAGACAATAAAGAAGATGATAGTGAGGTGAAAAAAGAATGGATCTCCTTGACATCGCGATATACCAAGCCCCCCCTATAGTCATAGCAATCTTCCTTTTGGGAGTAGGCTACCGGTTAGGGAAGTATGTCTTCCTATGGCGGGGTAGACCATCAGCTCCTAGGAGGGAAAGACCATTCCTTAGCCTGCTAGTGGGTCTAGTTTTCACTTTCCTGGATCCGCTAATTCAAGGACTGAAGCGCAGGAAAAGCGACTTTATCGGCGGGCTAGTCCTGTTACATATCCTAGGAGTCATCCCCCTAATATTCCTATTAGCACAGCACGTAGCAATGTTTTCATACTGGTTCCCGCCATACTCGCTTCTCAAGCCCCTAGCTATACCATCTTCGATCACCTCATCGGATCTCGTCGTCTTGTCACACGTAACACCCGCCTCGGACATGTCCTGGACATTCGTCAACACGCTCTGGGGGCCATTGGTAGTGCTTCTCAACGGGGATCTGTTGGCAATACTTGCGATCCTGGGAGTCTCGTACAAGATAGGTGACAAGATAGTAAGGGCTTTTCACAGGCTAGGAAACACCCGTATAGGTGACTGGTATGCTTTAATCCTACTACTAGCCATACTCGTGACGGGCTTCATGGCTACTCATCATCTGCCTTCAGGTGAGATAGGGACTTATCGTTTTGTCCTCGGGACTCATATACTCCTTGCAGAACTCCTGGTCGCGACACTACCCTTCACCAAGTTCTGGCACTTCGTCTTCGGTTACTGGTACGGTAAGCTTCACGAGTGGTACGACCTTAAATTTAATAGGGGAGCACTATGAGTGGCTGGGAAAACTTCAACCCCGAGGAGGCTAAAGTCGCGATGGGCTCTGCTCTAAAACACCTTGACCCAGTTATGCTACACTTTTTCGAGAACTGCGTGAACTGTGGGTTATGCGAGGTCAACTGTCCATACACCGCGGCCGGTGAAGAGTACGGTCCAGTAGAAAAGGCTGAACTACTTAGGAAGCTTTACAGAGCCCAGGTACAAATTCTCCCAAGGATATTTCCTTGGCTCTTTGGAGCAGGACCGCCTAAAACCAAGGAGGAGGTCGATAAGTGGGTCGAGAAGGCCTACAGGTGCACAAACTGTGGGCTATGCTACGTTACATGTCCCTTCGGAATCCACAGCGGAGAAATGATAAAGGTACTTAGAGGGTACTTGGCGAGGGTTGGAAGGGTTCCCACCCTGCTTAAAGCCATGATAGATGCTGAAGCCTCGAACACCCTTCTAGAGAACAAAGGCCTAAAAGAGATTTGGAGTAATATGCTCGACAAGTTAAGGGAGGAGGGTGTGGAGTTCAACAAGAAGAACGCCAAATACCTCTATGTAACATCACTGGCTGAGGCCATGATGACACCGGGCTCCGTTATAGGCGCAGTTAAGCTCTTCAAAAAACTTGGGATAGACTGGACGATGTCTGACCAGCCGCTCTCGATGAGGGCTCCTATAGGGTCTTTGGCCGGGGACGATGAGGCGACACGTGTAGTGGCGAGGCGCATCTATGACTACATTAAGGATATGAATCCAGAGTACATTGTCTTGAGTGACGGAGGGTATCCTTATACATTCTTCAGGTTCGACCTTCCTAGAATCATCGGAGAGAAGCCGAGTTTCAAGGTTGTTCACATTGTGGAGCTTGTTGAGGAGGCACTGCATGAAGGCAAGATAAAGTTTAAGACGACCAGCGAGAGCGTCACATGGCACAGTCCGTGCAAAATGGGCCGTTTCGGAGGGCTTATCGAGGAGCCCGTGAAGGTTTTAAGCCAGGTTTCCAGCGGCTTCGTGAAGCTTGGGAGTCACGGTATATTCAACAAGTGTTGCGGGGGAGGTAGTTCGATAGCATGCATCGTGCCACCGACACAAGAGATGATGGAAAAGATTCTAGGTATGAGCTTTCAATTGACAGCCTCTGAGAAGTCTTTCCTCGACAAGCTGTACAAGGACATGCTCGTGGCAGGTAAGGCGAAGGTCGACGAGATTAAGGAAACGGGAGCATCAACAGTTGTAACGGCATGCGTCGGCTGCATGCATACTATCGGGATGACGACAAAGGCATACGGAGTAAACGTAAAACTTAAGATGCTATCTGAGTTTCTCGCTGAAAATCTCGAGTAATTTTTTATTTTTTACCCTCCTTCATTGTTCATTTTCGAATTAATATTAAAAAATTTAACATTATATGTCCCTCAGCTGACAGCTGGAGCCATCAGCCGTTACAACTTTGCCATTAACCAGCCTGAAATAGGGCTCACGTTTAGAGTTTACCTCTTTTATCGCCTCCATTAGGGCATTTATTTTCTCGTCCCCGTTGAGGCTCGGAGTTCTAAGAATTGGAAGGATATTTACGGTGTTGTCGTTTCTATTGAGACAAGGCTTTAACTTTGCATCATGTGTTAGCCGTATCCGCGTACACTTCTGGCAAAAGAAGGGATTACAGAAGTTGGCCAATATCTCAACTCTGACACCGTTATTAAGGACATAGACAGGCCTGTTATGTAGTTCTCTCCTTTCAACTTTAACCGTCATACTCTCGATTAATGGAAGGATTTTTTCGACTGGAAAATAGATCTTGTCGAACTGTTCCTTTCCCCTACCAGTAGGTATAAGCTCTATTATGTTGACATTCGCCTCAAACCTAGACGCGAATTCGAGTAAGTCGCGTACCTCGTTGGCGTTCAGGGCTGTCAGTACAAAGTTAAGCTTTACAGGGACTCCGTGCTCCCTCAAAGCCTTTAACCCATCTATTACTCTGTCTCGTCCATCAACTCTGGTTATGACACGGTATTTTTCGACGCTCACCCCGTGGAAGCTCACATTTATCCTGTCTAAACCTGCCTCAGCCAGTTTTCCAGCATATTCGGATAGATAGAACCCGTTGGTTGTCATTGATACTTCCACGTCTTTTCCAAGTTGCTTAATGCGGGAGACAATCTCTGCGATATCCCGTCGAATAAGAGGTTCTCCACCTGTAAGTTTGAAAGACTTTATTGAATGCTTATAGGCAGCACTCGCTACAAGCTCTATATCGTCGGCTGTCAGCTCATCCGGGGTATTTTCTTCACCTTCTCGGTGACAGAATATACAGTTGTAGTTGCATTTACCTGTCACAGAGATTCTAAGGTTATTCAGGGGCCTGCCAAATCTATCGACAAGCAATCAAACACCATTACGAAACTATTCGGGAAAAGATTTAAGCGTTATGTTCAGCTAAAATAATGATAGAGGTATAACTAAAGTAGAGTCTTTTTTGATAATCTTGGTTTTATTATTAATACTTGTCTACTCGGTTTTTGAACCTAACGATTTGTTAGGTGGCTCCGCTACATCCCTTACGGATCTTCTCAAGAAAGATCTTCCAGTATTAATATAACTTTCTGTAGAAAATTTTAAAAGCCAAGACACGATCCCTTGAATCAAACATAACAATTGAAGCGGAATGCTTAAAAAATCACTTCTAAGAGAGACCACAATGACTCAGCAGGGATTTAAAAACAAACGTGCACTAGTCGGAACGACTGCACTTGTAGTTGTAGCCCTTTTCCTTGGAGTCATACTAGGATACTTTATAGCCCCTAGACAATCATCCTCAGCATCCACTCAGATAATAACGGTTCCTATAGGAGCACTTCTACCACTCACAGGAGACCTTTCATCCTTCGGTAAGAGAAACCAGCACGCCCTCGAGCTTGCGGTTCAGGACATTAATGCTTTCGCCGAGAGTGTTGGGTCTC
>NZ_JBMFLX010000042.1:0-10976 GCF_049970975.1 Infirmifilum sp.
AACAGGAAACACAGCACTAGACCAAAACGGAGACAGATCAGCGGGAGACTACGCTGCATGGGCAATCGTAAAAACACAGGAAGGTTACAAGTGGGTCACCGTGGCAACATACACAACAGCTAGTGACACCTGGTCACCTGTGGGGAGCTAAGATGCTGAGTGAAGGACTACTAATGACTAGGAATGTTTCAAAAAGCTTTGGAGGAGTTGTAGCACTAAAAAATGTTAGCGTCTCAGTTAGGCCGCAAACCCTAACCCTCGTAATTGGACCCAATGGTAGCGGGAAAACGACGCTGATAAATGTCATAGGCGGGATCCTACAGCCAGACGAGGGACACGTGTATTTTTCCGGATTAGACATCACCAAACTTTCACCACATGAAAGGTTTCGGCTTGGTCTCGCACGCACTTTTCAAACCCCCCAGTTATTCACCAGTCTAAGTGTGCTTGAGAACGTCCTGGTCCCCGATAGAAGCTATTACGAAGAAAGAGTGATAGAGATACTTTTAAACAATGTTTGGAGGATAAAGGAAAAAGAGTATGTCGAGAAGGCGTTCAGCATTCTCCGTTTACTCAACCTTGATAGACTCTGGGATGCATCTGCACGCGAACTCAGCGGAGGTCAAATGAAACTCCTAGAACTTGCTCGTGTACTCATGAGCGACCCTAAGCTAGTCATCCTAGACGAGCCCCTAGCCGGAGTAAATCCATCCCTGGCAAATGAAATAATGGGGTATCTTACCAAACTGCGAAGCGGTCTCGGGACAACGTTCCTAATCATCGAGCACCGTTTAGACATAGCTCTGAAATATGTAGACCATGTGATCGCCATGCATCAAGGGCAAGTTATTGCCGAAGGATTACCGGATGAGATAGTGAAGCATCCGGCAGTCGTAGAAGCCTACCTGGGTGGCTAAGTTGGGATTACTAGTTGTCGAGAATCTCTCTGTTGGCTATGAAAAAATGGAGATTGTGTCCGGTGTTAACTTTACCGTAGAGAAGGAAGAGATCTTTGTGATCGTGGGACCTAATGGTAGTGGAAAAAGCACCTTGCTAAAAGGCCTGTTTGGCCTCGTTAGGATTTTTGGGGGGAGAGTTATACTCGGGGGTCGCGACATAACACACCTTCCACCCTACAAGCGTTCTCTCCTGGGTCTAAGCTACCTGCCACAACTCGGAAACACCTTTGAAAGCCTTACCGTTTGGGAAAACCTCGTTCTAGCGGCACATGACCTGCCCCGAGACGAGTTTACGGGAAGGTTAGAAAACGTCCTAGAAATCCTCCCAGATATTAAACGCTTCATGAATAGGAAGGTTCATACGCTGAGCGGAGGTGAGCGGCAAATGTTAGCCCTAGCGATGGGGCTTCTCAGAAATCCCTTCCTACTTATGATGGATGAGCCTACAGCAGCCCTTTCACCTAAGCTAGCCTCGAGAGTTTTTCAACAAGTCCTCGAACTCAGAAAGAATCATGGTCTCTCGATACTATTAGTTGAACAAAACGCGCTGAAGGCGCTTGAAATTGGTGACAAGGCCCTCCTATTAGTCTCCGGACAGCCAAAGTTCTATGGCCCTGCCCAGGATTTATTAAAAAGCGAGGAGCTTGCCAGGCTCTATCTAGGAGTCTAAGCCGTATATGAGGGTTGGATTATGTTAGAAGAGATTTTTCTGAACGGTCTCATTTACAGTAACCTGCTAGCACTGCTCTCCATAGGATTGTCATTGACCATGCTAACCTCAAAGGTCTCAAACTTTGCGCAAGGTGATTTCGCAGTCGTTGGAATATATGCAGCCTATACAACAAGTCTACTCACGCGAGTCACGCCTTACATGCTTCTTCCAATAGCGTTTCTTGTCGGAGCTGCTGTAGCTGCAGGAGTATACTTGCTCGTGTTTGACAAGCTTAGAGGCAAGGCCAACCTAGTAACACTGATGATTGTCTCGATCGCGATTGACATCATCCTTAGAGCCTCAACCCAAATCTACGCAGACTTGCTTCAATCATCACTACACGTGTTTGGGAGAGGCTTCATATTCAACGACATAATGTATAATGTAGCCGGCACGAGGGTTAGCGGTGTTCTCATATACTCAACGGTAACAACCATTTTCCTGCTTGCTCTACTATACGTCTTACTCTTTAAGACTAAACTTGGTATCGCTATGAGGGCATCAATTGAGAACCCCTCTCTGGCAGAAACACTTGGCATAAATGTAAGAAAAGTCTTCACGATAAGCTGGGGCTTGTCAGGTGGGCTTGCAGCAGTTGCCGGGGTATTTTTACCCTTCAGAATGCCAGTAAACCCGGACACAGGATTCGCGATCCTACTTTCCATATTCGCAGCCGCTACTGTCGGAGGCATGACGAGTCTTGCAGGAAGTGTCCTTGGCGCGTATATCCTAGGCTTTTCAGAGACAGTCTTCACATTCTTACTCTCAAGCATTGGTTTAAGCACCGCGTACCGCCCGGCACTTGCCTTTACAGCTATAATTCTTACTCTCCTGGTAGCCCCAGGAGGACTATCATCGCTCTGGAACAGGAAAGGGTGAAAACTTGTGGACCTATTACTTTTCCTATTGGATCTCGGTGTTCTCTACAGCATCTACGCGATTCTAGCCATCTCTGTTGAAATAGAGTATGGTGAACTAGGCATACCAAACTTTGCCAAATCGGCTATGTATGCTCTGGGAGCTTACTCTGTTGGAGCTCTCGCGACACGCATAGGTGTATGGCTGGTGGGCGCCACATGGCAAGGTGAGTTCAAGAATACAAGCTGGGTGTATGCAACTCTAGTCTCTTCAAATATTTCGAGAAATCCCTTGCTAGGGATAATCATCTTTGTGGTTCCACTTATCGTGGCTTTGCCAATTGCAGCGTTCCTAGGGTTGATCGCATCCTATCCTGCGCTGAGACTGCGCGAAGATTACCTAGGCATAACCCTTATAGCCTTCAGTGAGCTGGTTCGGGTATTTGCTCGAAACTACGAGCCCTTGCTGGGCGGAACCTTTGGTGCTGGTGTACCCAATTTTCTTGCTTTTCTCCCTGTTCAGCTGAGAAGTCTTGCTTTCTTTGCCATTGCTATTGGTCTTCTGCTCTTGATATGGGCTTTATATTACAGGCTTACAACATCGCCCTTTGGAAGGGTGCTGCGCGCTATTCGTGATAACCAGGTGGCAGCTCAAAGCCTCGGCAGAGACATAGTTAAGATTAGGGCAATCGTACTTGTCATCGGCTCCATGCTGGCTGCCATTGCAGGGGTACTCTACGCCTTTTACGTAGGGTCTGTCAATCCCGATGATTTCACAGTTATGAAGACATTCATTGTTGTCTTGATGGTCGTTATCGGGGGTAAGGGAAGTCCTATGGGTCCTCTTGCCGGTGCTGGAGTATACATCGCTTTAGACAGATCCATAACGTTTCTAAAGCAGCAAGTAAGCCTACCCATCGACATAAACTATTTCTCGTATATCTTGTTCGGGGTTCTCCTAATCTCGGTTATAATGTGGCGTCCCGAGGGCCTTATACCTGAGAAACCTCCCCTAACAGTAAGCGGGTCTACCCTGGAGGTGCGCGAAAAACAAGGCTCTAGCTGAATTCGTCATTTGTTGAATATAGCTTTAGGAAATTGTTAAGTATTATAGTCTTTAATTATAAAAAGACTTTTAATACGATTACATGAATAGAATGGTGGCAATCATTGTCCAAGTCTTCCCTAGAATTATTACTCAGACCCGAATCTATAGCTGTTGTCGGCGCCTCTCGTAGTCCTGAAAAAATTGGTTACCAGGTTGTGCGGAATCTTCTAGAAGCCGGGTTTCCAAGAGAGAAGATATTTCCTGTGAATCCCCATGCAGATGAAATCCTAGGCCTGAAATGCTATAGGTCTCTGCTAGAGATCCCCTACGACGTTGATCTCGCCGTTATCGTCGTTCCAGCCCCCGCGGTTCCCGACATCATAGACGAGGCGGGCAAGAAAGGGGTGAAGGCCATAGCTGTGATAACTAGCGGGTTCAAGGAAATTGGTAACTATGAGCTTGAGCGAAAACTCGTCGAGGTCGCGCGTAAGTATAATATGCGTCTGCTCGGGCCGAATATAGTAGGAATATGTGACACCGTCAAAAATGTTAATGCAAGCTTTTGCCAGGGGCTTCCGAGCCGTGGAGAGATAGCGTTTATAACGCAGAGCGGCGCCTTGGGAATAGCGCTGGTAGGCTGGACTAAGCTTAAGGGTATAGGGTTATCGGATCTGGTAAGCTTGGGGAATAAAGCCGACGTGAATGAGATCGATCTTTTAGAGTTTTTCGAGGAGGATAATCACACCCGTGTAATAACAGCTTATCTAGAGGGAATCGAAGATGGACGCCGTTTCATGGAGGTTGCCAGACGTGTGGTCAGGAAGAAGCCAATAATAATCCTGAAAGCCGGACGGGGTGCCAGGACAGCAGGTGCAATAAAGTCTCATACAGGCTCACTTGCGGGAAGCTTCGCAGCCTTCGAAGCTGCATTCAAGCAAAGCGGAGTGTTACTTGCTGACAGCTTTATCGACCTCTTCGACTGGGCTGTTGCGTTAGCGAAAAGCTACTTGCCTACTGGGCCAAACGTCGTTATCTTGACTAACGGTGGCGGAGCCGGTATAATGGCTACCGATGCCGCTGAAAACTGGAAAGTCAAGTTGATGGATATACCTGAGGATCTTGCTGGAAAACTAAGGAAACACATGCCACCTTTCGGCAGTGTTTTCAACCCCATAGATTTGACAGGCATGGCTGATGCTGAACAATACTATGGAGCTCTCAAAGACCTCCTGTTAGACACAAGGGTGAATGCCGTAGCGGTTTTGTATTGTCATACAGCGATAACTAACCCGCTCGAGATAGCACAGGCCCTAGTGAGAGCTGTGAGAGAGACAGGAAGCAAGAAGACGATCGTGGCTTCCTTCATCGGGGGAGAAGAGGTAAGCAATGCATGTAGTTTTCTCACTGAAAACAACATACCATGCTATGAGTCGCCCGAAAAGGCGATTGCGGCTCTCGGCATACTCTACAAGTATTCTAAGATTCGTGAACGGGTCGAGAAGAAAACACACATCAAGGTACAAGCGGATATTGATAAGGCACGTGAACTAATTTCGAGCGTTTTAAGGGAGGGCAGATATGTTCTAACACCTGCTGAGGCTGCAAGACTCGTGTCGTTCTACGGGATACCCGTTCTACAGAAAATCCTAGTAAGGTCACCGGAGGAGGCCTTAAGGACAGCCAGAGCTCTCGGCTATCCCGTGGTTATGGAGGTGGAGTCGCCGGACATCCTCCACAAGAGTGACATAGGTGGCATAATCCTAAACATTGATAGTGATGAGGCGGTTTTAGAGGCTTATAACAAGATCATGGATAACGTGGCTAAGAAAGCCCCCTCTGCTAGGGTGCAAGGCATAATTGTACGAAAGATGGCGGAGAAGGGTAAGGAGGTCGTTATTGGTATCCATCGAGACCCCGTCTTCGGGCCACTCGTAATGGTTGGGAGTGGTGGAGTACTAGTTGAACTGATAAAAGACGTAAGCTTCCGAATAGCTCCTCTCGCACTCGAGGATGCCGCCGAAATGCTTGAAGAGACCAAGGTCTACACTATACTGAAAGGCTACCGGGGCGAGCCCCCCTCAGACATAGACTCAGTTATCGACACCTTAGTGAAGATCTCTCAACTCGCCCTGGATATTCCCGAAATAGAGGACATAGACATCAATCCATTCTTCGTTTATGAGCAAGGTCGGGGAGCACTAGCAGTAGATGTGAAAGTTACCTTGGTGAAGCCAAGATAAATTATTGATTAGGTTAAATCATTATCCTAGTATTTTTAGTTTTGAGATTGTACGCTCTACTCGCCCAAGACTTGAACTACTACCTTGCGGCTAGACCTAGGGCCATCCATTTCCACGAGGAATATTTCCTGCCAAGTTCCGCGGAGGAGTTGGCCGTTAAGTATCGGGAAGACAAGGTGAGCCCCTATTATCGCGGAGGCTATGTGAGCGTGTGCATTATCATCTATCCTATTATGAAGCCAGGGCTTATTTGGCGGTATCAACTCCCTTAATTGATTCAGGATATCTCTTATGAGGCCTGTCTCGTTCTCATTAGCTATGAGTGCGGCTGTCGCGTGAGGTACAAATATTAGGCAAATACCATTCTTAACATTCGACTCTCTGACTATTTTTTCCACGTAACCGGTTATGTTGATCAACTGGAACTTCTCACTCGATGAGACTTCTACAATTCTCGTGAAGACATGCATCGATTTGCTGTATAGAGTATAAGCTTATATAATTCGCCTTCTCAGAGCTTCCACTATCAATAACAGGATTAATCCGGTAAGACTCGTGTGTATGGAGCCTCTATACCATAAACCATTTCTTCCAAGTATTGAAGACCTCCTATAGCAACTCGTACCCCGCTCTTAACGGCTTTAAACGCACACTCCAACTTATGGGCTAGCCCTCCTGTGACATCTATCCCAGCCTCGGTACTCTCAGGCAAAGTTGAGCCTGGTCTTATTGCGGGCAATAACTTAGCCCCCGGCTGACCTGGAGGTCTATCGTACACTCCTCCAGAACCCATGACGAATACGAGTGTATCAGCCTTAAGCTCTACAGCAAGATATGAGGCTATGTCGTCACCCGACAATATCGACAAGCCGCGAACAGTGTCTATGACGGCGTCGCCGTAGAGTACAGGAACTGTTAGTCTCTCCAGGAACATTCGCACAATCTCAACGTCGAGTTTTCTCATGATGCCGTTCATGCTGACCGCTATAGCGGATGTCTGGATCCCGACTGCCGGGATCCCCTTACTTAAGAGTTTTTCGACAACCTGTAGGTTGAGATAGCTCATCCAGTACCGCGTTTCTGCGAACCCGAATGCTTTCTCAAGTGATATTCCTCCCGCTGAAAGACCATACTTAGCAGCTGTAGGGTGGCCGAAGGAACCGCCTCCGTGGACAATAAGGAGACTAACACCCTTACTGTACAAGTTGGCTATGCGCTCCGAAAGAGTCTTAAGGTTATTTTCTCGTAGCGTGTAGGGGCTGTTTTTATCGGTGATGGCCGAGCCTCCTACCTTGATGACCGCTAGCATGCCCTCTGCTCCCTCGAAATCTCCTTGACTAAAACTCTCTTTTCTCGATAAACACTGCAAGCTCACGCAGCATTTCCCGGTAATTACTAGCAGGTAGTTTCTGCAACGCGGAAATCGCATGAAGAGTGTATTCCGATCGTAGTTTCTCAGCACGTCTAAAGGCATTAGTTTTCTTGATCTCGTCGACGGCTGCCGCAACCTCTTCCCAGGAAACCTCGGGCTTCGAAATAGTCTTATACAAAAGGCTATCTTCACCTAGCTCCTCGAGGGCCAGTTGAACCACAACGTTTCCCAGCTTATGTTCCTTTATATCTCCTCCGACCTTTTTGCCTGTTTTCCTCGCGTCCCCAAAAATATCAATTATGTCGTCGCTGATTTGGAAAGCGATGCCTATATTACGGCCGTATTCTCTTAATGCCTGAATAATTTCCTCTTCGACTATTCCCACCGAAAGGCCTCCAAAAACACATGACGTCTCGATGAGCACGCCGGTCTTCTTCTCGATCATGTTAAGATAATCCTCTAGTGAGATTTTTCGGTACCTGTTAGCCACAATGTAGGGCTCGTCCTCGCGTCCACTCTGCTCAAAGAGTATGTCGAGGCGTTCTCCGTCTGTTAAGAGTTTTATGGTGCGAGCCATGATGTCGTGGAATGTCTTAGGATCCCGTGTATCAGACAAGGCGTCAGCTATACTCTCGCGATAGTGAACTGCTACAAGGATCGCAGTGCTGAGCCCATACTTTTTCCAAACAGTGGGATAGCCCCTCCTAACCTCGCTATGATCAATTATGTCGTCTAGGATAAGCGAGTAATTGTGAGCCAGCTCGACGGCTGCAGCTGCCGGGTAAGCCTCCTCGGCCTTACCCCCTACAGCTAGTGCAGAAATAATAGTCAGGGCAGGCCTGACTCTTTTACCACCGATCTTAATTGGGTAGAGAACTGCTTCTTGGAACTCCGGGTTAGCATTTTTTAACAAATATTTCTCCATTATTGGGTCTATTTTCTTGCCATATTCTGCAAGTAAACTGACAGGATCACTCATTTACACGGCACCATGACAATCTTATCCGGCCTTTCAAGCTTTTAACAATTATGTGGTTATTTATGACGTTATATGCCGCGTTATAATGGTTAGAGGTGATTCATCACAAAAGTGTTTTGCAAAGTGTCACCGAAAATAATTTCTAACTTATCTTTATAACTAACCACGGGTTTACGCATGGATGTATTTCTTCTTGGACACCTAGTAGTAGACATAATCGTGCGAAAGGGCAACGTGAGGCGAAATCTCGGCGGAACAGTGACCTATGGCGCCATGGCGGCGCTTAGACATAGAGCAAGGCCACACATTATCTCAAAGATTGGCATAGATTTCCCGGACGAGTACTTCTTATTCCTCTCGAGAAGCGGTGTAGATACCACCTATATAACTGTCTCAAAAGATCTTCCTACTACTAAATTTAAACTAATTTATGAGGACTCTGACCGGACACTCTACCTGCTCTCACGCTGCGAGGATATCTTGTCAAGTGATGTTCCCCTAGAGAAACTCAAAGGTAATATAGCGATTATAGGGACACTCATCGGTGAAGTCTCGCCGGGAGTTGTCCAAGAGGTTTCTGAGAAAGCCGCACTAGTGGCTAGTGACCTGCAAGGCTATTTAAGGCGTGTCACACCTGATCGAAGAGTCATATTAAGCTCATCTCGTGAGGCATCTCTTGTGGCATCTCTCTCTGATATCGTCCATGCAGAGATCAGTGAGGGTAAAACACTCCTCGGCGATCTTCCGCCAGAGATTATTGCCAAAAAGCTCGTAGAGCTGGGTGCTGGAGTAGCCCTTGTAACACTTGGGGAAATCGGGGCGTATATCGCTACGTCTAATAAAACCTTCTTTGTACCCCCAGCTGAATCCAGCCGTGTGGTCGATAGAACTGGAGCCGGGGACGTCTTTACAACTGTCTTTGCTATTGAGTATCAGCGCTCGGGCGACATAAAAGAGGCTGCAAGTTATGCGTCTGCAGCCACCTCTTACCTTGTCGAGAAACCCGGAATAGATGGCTTGAAGAATAGATGGGAACTAGCCGGTAGGGCTGAGAAGGTTTTAATGAATATAAAGGAACTATAAATTCTTCGCCGTTAATTTTTTTATAATATTATCATGAATATATGCAATATGAGCTCACTGGTTGAAGACATAAACATCAGGATTAGAGAGGCCTATGACATCCTATCACCAGTAATTCACCACACACCTTTAATGCCGAGCAAGACTCTGAGCGACATGACTCAAGGCGAAGTTTTACTCAAACTAGAGAACTTTCAGAAAACAGGAGCATTCAAGGTTCGCGGCGCCTACTATAAGCTCAGCAAGCTCAAGCAAAAGGAGGGGATTTCCCGAGTGGTGGCGGCAAGCTCGGGGAATCATGCTCAAGGCGTGGCTTATTCGGCGTCACAGCTAGGCATTGCGGCGACGATTTTCATGCCGCGTTACACTCCTTTCTATAAAGTCAACGCCACTAAAAGTTATGGCGCGCAAGTGATTCTGCACGGTGAAACATACGACGAATCATACAGGAAGGCTCTGGAGTTTGCTAACGCCCAGAAGATGCCCTTCATCCATCCGTTTGAGGATCCAGACATCATAGCAGGACAAGGTACCATTGGTGTCGAGATTTTCAAGGATGCACATCGAGTCGACGTTGTAGTCGTACCTGTGGGGGGTGGAGGGCTAATCTCAGGTATTGCTGTCGCTCTCAAGAAGCTAAATGATAAGATAAAGATCATTGGTGTTCAACCCTCTGGTGCGCCAGCAATGTATCTCTCTTATAAGCAGGGTAAGCTTGTGGAGACACCTAACGTGTTCAGCATAGCCGACGGCGTCATTGTTAAAAAGCCTGGGGAACTGACGCTGAAGATAATGGAGGAGGTCGTTGACGACATGGTTCTAGTGGACGACAAGGACACTGCGAGAGCGGTGTTCGTCCTATTGGAGAGAGCTAAGACCGTCGCCGAGCCCGCGGGTGCACTATCTGTGGCAGCACTTCTTTCAGGGGCCATCGACGTTAAAGGTAAGCGGGCTGTTGCTGTGGTCTCGGGCGGTAATGTTGAACCCTCCCTATTGTCACGGATAATCACACAAACGCTGTTCGTCGAGGGTAGACAGGTCAAGATTCGGGGAATGCTTCCCGACAGGCCAGGACAGTTGAAGAGAGTTATTGACGTAGTCGCTGACCTGGGATTAAATATCATATCTATAGAGCATGAACGTGTGAATCCTCTTGTGGCTCCCGGCCTCGCAGAGGTAACTCTTGGTATTGAGGTCCCCTCACGTGAAGTTATTAACCTGCTAATTGTAAGATTAAAGGAGCAAGGTCTCAGCTTTGAGGTGGTTTGAATGACAAAGGAGGTAATTTTTACTGATAAGGCTCCAAAGCCTATAGGACCTTACAGCCAGGCAGTCAAGGCGGGAGGATTCATTTTTGTAGCTGGACAGATTCCGATAGATCCTAAAACGGGGGAACTAGTGACGGGGGGTATAAGGGAGCAGACGAAGCGCGTATTTGAAAACATAAAGGCGATCCTTGAAGCAGTGGGCGCCAGTCTCGAGGACGTTGTTTACGTCACTGTGTACCTTAAGGATCTAGGGATGTTCAAAGAGTTTAACGAGGTATACTCCTATTACTTTCAGAAAGACCCCCCGTCTAGGGTGACAGTCCAGGTAGCCGACCTCCCTCGAGGGGCTCTCATAGAAGTCTCCGTGATAGCAGCATCAAGACGATAAACACTGCTGCCGGCTGCCCACTGGGAGCCGGCTCCCGGTCATCTCTCTAAAGAGTTTTTCTCCTGGTGGT
>NZ_JBMFLX010000043.1:0-10637 GCF_049970975.1 Infirmifilum sp.
GAGGTATTCCACGAAGACCTGGCCCACACAATAGCGGTAAGCGTGTGTAAAGAGGCTAAACCCGAGGAAGTGACCGTCGAGCTGAAAAGCGTGTTCGTGGGCCTCAAGATCACAGTAGTAAAGAGACTGAAGTGCCCCGATTCCTAAAGTTTAGCTCTAAGCTCTTTTAGGAGCTCTAGGAGCTCCTTAAGGGAGCCCAGTCTAATACCTGCTATGGATTTAAGGGAGTTTAGTACGTAATTCTCACACTCTGGAAAACCTCTAAAGCCTCCACTTAGAGTCTCAGCATACTTTCTAAGAACCTGGTGTATAGTCTCATCTCTTCCTACGACGGCTATACACTCAATATTCCTGTATAGACCCGAGTATGTGAAGTTAGCGGAGCCCAGGATAGCCATGTGATCGTTAACATAGACTTTACTGTGCAATCTATTGTCCAAGTCAAACTTGATCGATAAGTCTTTGAGGTTAGCGAGTCTTAGTAGGGTTTCAGCTCTCTCTATCATATCACTAAGGGAGCCCTTGATGTAGCTAAGCATGCTCTTCGAGACGACGCCCCTATAAGCTATGCCTATCAACTCTAGGTCTAGGAAGTCAAAGCACCTAGTGAACATGTAGATCCTAACACCACTATCGATGATAGCCTTCAGGACATCCTCAACGGACGTAGACGAGACGTAGGGGTAGTATACGAACTTTAGCTTAAAGTTGAATATTGAAAGCCACGGTGATATTATGTAGAGCTTCTTGCTCTCAAAGGCTGTGAAGAGTAGTTTTCGGAAGATCCTCTCGAAAAGGAGCTCGTTATCATTAAGCTCTTTACAGTAGACTTCAACCAATGAATTACATCACCCAGAACCACGTATACCGTAAATCCTCTCACCCACCTTAACCCATGCTATACTATCTTCGGGAGAAGTGCCCTGCATTGAGTCTAGAGCTTCTAGGAGGACTAACTTAAGTAGCCTTCTACTCAATAGTAACCTCTGAGCCTCAGGATTACCATAACTACAGGTTCTCTGGTTAAAGTAGCACATTGCACACGCATCATTACAAGTTCTAGGTATAAGCCTTAGGAATATCGATCTCAGCACAGACACGTAGTCACCTAGCTCCATCAACTCTTCCATCTTGATATAATCATTAACTTGGGAGCTTTTACTAAGCCTATCCAATACACTTTTCGCTTGACTTTCATCTAAACCGCGGATATAGCTGATCACCTTAACTACCAGTTGCTTAATCGTAGGGTATCGGTCAGGATTCCTTATGAAATGTAATGCTACGTGCTCGTAGCTCGAGAACGTCATGTAGCTAATATCGGCTTCCTTAATAAGTTCTAACACCTCCTTCCATAGTGTATTTGCTTGGAGATTCCATAGCTTCGCGAGTCTCTCAATTTCCCCTCTGAAAACCTCTCTGATCTTCCTATACTCCTCGTACTCCCAGGGGGTTAATGGTATCGGGGGGTTCCTTGGATCCAGAGGGTGCCCTAGGCTTTCGAATAGCAACATATCCTCGGAGGTTCCTATAATGCACTCACCCATTCTTAGGACTAGGCTTTCAACACCCTCCTGCTCAACCCTGCTAACCCTGCCACCTCTAGTACTACCGTGAGATGTGGGGTGCAAATTCCACGATCTTAGAGCATCATCGATGATCCCTATTCCACCCGAGACAGTCTCGTACACTAGGAGTTCATTGGGATCTTTGAAGCTCTCCTCTCTCAAGTAATCACTTGGAAGACGCGAGGCTAGAGCTAAGTGCTTCAATACATGGTGAGTGTATGTGTGGAGAAATACAAACCTTAGTAAAGCCAAGCTCACATCGCCTTCGGGGACAACCCTATCTATAAATTTTCCTAGACGTTCCTCGATAGCCTTAGTCAAGTAGCTATCGATCTCCTCCTTCTTGATATAACGGGCTCTTTCTAAGTACTTCAGGCCACGCTTACCCTTGATTAAAAGGGTTGCTATGGCTACCCTACCTTTACATCCATATCCTTGCTTATCACGTTTACACGCCTTAACCATATCCTCAAGTACTTTGGAAAGCCCATCCTTTATCATGTTTAAGGCCATAGTCTTATCGTCTCTGATAAACCCCTTGCATAAACTATCCATTGTGAGTAGTAATGCCACATCAACCAAGCTCTTTAAGGTCGTAAACTTACCCATTCTATTAAAGACCTCCTTAGCACTAATGTTGACGTAGAGGTCGTTAACCAGGAAGTGCTTAAGAACCCTTATGAACACGTGGCACGCTGTAAGTGCCTTATACAAGCTTAGGGCATCACCGGATCTAATAAACTCCCCTCTATCCTCACTTTCAACAACATCCTTCGCCTCATCACGGAGCTTTCTAAGATACTGGTCGAACTCGTTGTCTAAGACTATCTTTAGGCCTCGGGAATCTCTAATCGTATAACCTATAACAGAGGATACTCCTGTGGAAGCATCGAGCAGGAGACCTGTGAAAGATACAGGTGTTATTCTACTTCTTCTTTCAAATAGGTCATTGAGACTCTGGACTTTACCAAGATCAAGATACCTGTAGTATACGGTGACGTCCTCCGCGTAGACGTACCTGGTTAGAGAAAAGAGGTGCAGATGCTCAAATTCAATACCTTTTAGCCAAAGATTCACTTTACCTAGCCTCTGATAGGAATACTCCTCACCCACCCTGGGATACGCTATAGTCTTGGCTGTTATCTGTTTAACCTTTGTTTGTGTTGATTTCAGTAGTGGTTTTATAGATCCATTCTCATAGCTCCAAATTCCGTAATCTGAACCCTTATCAATAGTGAAGAGTAGCAGATCTTCTGGTCTCTCTCCTTGCTTGTAGAGGATTATTTTAGAGACATTATAGCAGATTGGTTCCTGCAACTCCTGAATTAAGTACTCGAACTCTTCAGGCAATTTTTGTGGTGTTATGTCACACGGCGTAAGTACATATATGTTCTTATTTATTGGAATTATCGGAATAGCTGGAAGATTACCAACATTCAGCTTCTCAATGGGTATTATGTGACCATAAACTCCATTATATCTGAAGAGCACCCTACCGGGTATTAAGTATGTTAAAGCTAAGTCTGGAGCTTCAAGTTCTATCCGAGGTTTCGAAACCTTGCTACATTTTATCTTTGGTACCTTGCTATATGAAGGTGGCGGTTCAGGTTCACACAACTTATACTCGACTTGCACGTAGGGCAAGTTGGTGTTATGGAAGAGGGCCTCTGGTATCAGTCTCCGTAGTATTTCAAACCTGCCCTCTTTTATAGCTGAACGTAGGCTAACCATGGCTCATCACATTCTCATCCTATCTCCGCATCTTTTCATAATTTCCTGTTTAACTTTGTTAAGTAACCCTTTTACCTTTGAATCATCGAAGAATTTCCCTAGTACTCCTCTCGCGTATGAAATCAGCTCATTTTCATGTTTTTGAATATACCCAACTACTCCACACTCAAAATCTCGTAGCTTGTCGTCTGATATACTGTTTAGGTTACTGCTATAGACATAGTGCTCTAGTGTAAGCTCTGCCAACGTCTGCTCAGCTAGTATCTCATTACCCGTAGGCACCATTAGACGTTCATAGTTGAGAGCTTTCCTTAGACTCCCGGTTCTTAACAGGATCTCTATCATATATGATTGCTGTGGTATCTCTGGGGATAACTGTATGGCTATGACGGTTCTTAAGAGCGGATTCGTGAAAACCCTCCTACCCCCTCTACCAGCTCTCTGTATCAACGCCGCTATGTTAACTGGGGCTCCGTGCTGGTATATCACAGCGACATCTGCATAATCTACGCCTAGCTCAAGGCTGCTAGTTGTTACAATAACCCCTGGTTCCACTAAGCCACTTCTATATCTACTAGTGTAAACTCTGACATCCACAAGTTTCCTGCAAAGCTCCGGATACTTCTGACACTCGAGAGAGTGCGGCCACCAAAGCTCCCCATCCACCCAGATAATTGAATTGTCTATCATCTGTAGATTATCCAGTAACATGCTTTCATCCAGCTTCTCACATAGCACCTTATCCGCGCCATAGTCTTGACAGGTTCTACTCTTAAACCACTCGGTAAACGGGTTCCTAAGTCCTTGGAGCCCGATTTCATATCTAGTTAAAGCATCTCTAAGCGCCCTCGCTAGCCTAGACACAACCTCTAAGCTGTCCGAGAAAGCCAACGTCTTCTTGCTAGAGCCGAAGCTTGGGGATGGTGTATTAAGGTGTAACGCCATGATCGTCTGCACGCTGACACTTACGTAGTCTACGAGCTCCCTCAAGTCCGGAACCACTATGTAGAAGTAATCAGAGCCTACTGGTATGCTCTCACCACTCTCGGGTTTAACCCTAGTCAGCTTGGACTTGTCGCTCTCAGAGAGGAAGAATAGATCTAAGAGGAACGATTCGCTTGCATCAGGTATAGTGGCACTAAGCCCTAGGACGACGAATCCATGTTTTCCACCACCTTCGTGTTTAACCCTATTCATGATCCTTCTCAGCACGTAAGCGTACCTAGCACCTGTTATACCTGTATACGTGTGTACCTCGTCTATGACTATTAATAGGGGTCCGCCTAGTAGATCCGATCTACCAAAGAGTGTTCTCGCATAACTCGTAATTAGATCTAATCTCAGGGTCTCAAAGAGGGTTACATGTATATCCCCAGGCTCCTTTCTAACAATATCCCTGAATAGCTTGACGAATGTGAAGTCCTCCTGATTACATCTTACGAGAGGTGACCCCTCGTGAATGTATATACGTGGGTAGGAGTTATCGGGACACTTGAAGAACGTAAACTTATCTGAGAACTCTATATACACATCGTTTTGAGCATCCTTGCAAACGTCGAAATTTACCTTCACATACCTCTCACCTAGAGAAACTGATCGACAAGAACCTTTACCTAAGCTTTCAACCACCTTACGAACTTCCATGTCGTAATCCTTGAAACTCAATACTTCCATATTCATTATTGATACCGTAACTCTATCACGCCATCCCTTATCCTCGAGTATCTTGTTGAGTATCCATGTGTATGTTACCAGCCTATCGAATTGATCTCTTGCTAACGCTAACCTAGGGTATACTATGAGGGTGAGTGGGCTTACACCACAATTACCTTTGTTACGGCAGAGGAACTTCTCAATTAGAGCTAGGAGTATGGCTGTTACCAGGAATACCTCGCTTTTACCTGAACCTGTGGGAGCTTCAAGAGTCACGTACCTCTCAACATCTGCCCCATCTAAAGCTTCTAGGAGTGAATCCCATAATGCTCTAAATCCACGATCTTGGAATCCATAGAATCGCGTGATTCCACGGTATTGGGAGAGTTTTCTCACGAACTCCTTAACTATGCCTATGAGTTCTTGAGGTACCCCACACTCTCCGCCCCCTATTAGGCTACAGTACTTCTCGTAAAGCTTACCCACGTAGTTACCAAGCATTTCTGCTATCTCATCGACTTCAATCTTAGCTACTGGAACCCACCTTAGTTCGTTGAAAGCGAAAACCCTGGATACTAGTTGTTTAGACTCGAAAACCGTTTTATCAAAGAATCTCTGTTTAAGCCTAGCAAGGTATAATGCTAGCTCTGAGAACCTCGATTTAACCTCGATATCCTCTTTAAATTCAACCTCCTCCATACACTTGCTCCGTTGTACCCCCCTTAGGATGATAAATGGTATTTCATCATTGTTAACCCCACAGGTGTAGAGGTAGCAGAGGGACGCCTCGAATACCTTATATCTAGACATGAGCTTCATAATATCGTCGATTAACGTACCTCCCTTTAACTCGCTAAGATGCTCCCCGATACAGGCGTACACGAGCTGATCCAGGTATTCTATCACCCTACTATAAGCCTCTTTCCTACTCACCTTAGCGAAATCCCCGTATTTCATAGCCAGGATCATATCTCTCTCAATATCCTCGATGATAGATAGCACAGAGTGAACCACGTATCTTGCTAGGAACTCGTCATCGTAGTCGCACGGCCTCCCTATTAGGTTAGCTAACTCTCCCACGAAATCCCTAATTAACTTAAAAGACTCACAGTACACTTCAAAACCCCTTCCTCACAAAGCCTAATCACGTATACTAAATGATCTAGCTTACCCTCACTTTTCAGCATCCTATACACGTCTACCAGGTTAGCCTCTAAGCCTATCATATTCTTGAATATCGCCTCTAACACTTCATCAAACTCCCTTTCAACATCTAGGTCTAGGGTCTTCACAACGTTCAACACTTTCCGCAGATCCTCCAACGATGCTACCTTTATACTAGCTAGTTTTTGTACTACACCGGTTAAGCCTCTCCTCTTGGATACCAAGCTTAAGAACTCAAGGTACCTGTTGATACCATTGATAGCCTGATCTAGGTGTCTGCTCACATAATCAGTTTTAGATATACAACTACAATCCTCAACGAGATTCCTCAATGAGCTAACATGAATGTTAACAAGTGACACTAGGAATCTCAACGTACGCCTTTCGAGTCTTCTCTCGAGCTCACCCAAAGATACCATTAACTCGCTAAGAAGGGTATACTTTACCCCTCTCTTCGCGAGCTTCTCGAGGTCATCCAACTTAAGTTGACTCCTCATCACATTACCGGTTAGGGAACCTACATCTAGGACCTTAATCTGGTTAGCTACAGACTCTACTAATTGAGACCAGCACCTATCTCTAATATCATCGCCAACACCTTCATAGATACTGTTGTACAGCTCGCGGATCACCCTAAGTAGCTCCATAAAACGTTCGAAGGCCTCACGTTTACTCAGTAGACTACACAACTTGGATCTAACGATATTATCTCCATTGAATACACGCTCATAGAGCCTAATGATGTCCCTGTATTTTTTGTAGTTCTTCAAGATTTCCAGGTCTAAGCTTAAGCTACCCACACTACTATCCACATTAGGGCACTTGAAGAGGGTAAGCTCTACGGCTATAAGTTCCACCTCACGTAGGAACCTCGACCACTCCTGAGGATCAAGAGATGAGGGGAAGAAAGTCAACCTTCTCCTAAGCTCGTCTAGTAGACCGATAGCCTCAAATACATCGACTATCTTGTACACCCTACCCTGAAAGTCTAGAACCTCCTTTAGCTTGTCATGAAGTTGACTTAAATGCTTCCAAATACTCCCAACGCCTGTAGATCCAAGACTCACCTCATATCACCTAAGAAGCTTTCTCCTCAGATTCTCAGCGTTCTCATTCGCCCTCTTTATAGCTTCAAGGATATTCTTAGCTTCGCTTATGACACTATTTAATTCCTCCTTAAACTTCTCTAATTCCTGTCTAAGGTCCTCTAGTCTCTTAATGCCAATAGGTTTAATTAAACCCCTTGAGCTTATTATTGGGCTTATTAAACCCCTTAATCTTTCCATACATATATTGTAGGCCTCCTCCAAACCTGGTAACTTAAGTTTCTCGCATAGGTCTGAACATTCTCTAACAATACCTGTTATACCATTAAGACTATCCTTAAGGGATTCTATGTTTTTAAGTACAGTCCTTAACCTCGGCTTCTTAATATCAAAATACTTGAGGAGATGGTTGAGGTAGTAGTACATGACTAGATTATCGCAAAGGGGGACAGTCTCCCTACTAATCTCATACAGCAACTCGCTGCTTTCCCTAAGCTTGTTAAGTGCTGAATCGAGCTTACTAAGGTCGTATGTGGTGAGACCTACTCTCTCTCTTATCGTCTGCAAGAAGATACCATGAGCCTCTCTTAACTCTCTTAATTTGCCCCTAAGCTGCTCTAAGGAGTTGAGAATACTAGCCAATGGTTCCCGGAAATCCACTTTTTTATCGTTACACACTTTATTAACTTTCTCACAGTAGGGCTTGAGTGCAAGCCATCCAAAGAGTATCTTGCTACTTGTTATCTGCTGTGGTAATCCCATGTTAAGCCATACTTTAACGAGAGATTCTACAACATTCCAAGGATCTGTACAGATGTCGCTATGGAGCTCGATGAGTCCTCCTAAGAATTCCCTGACCTCGTCGAATTCGTTGTAGTAATTCCTCCTTAAGATTTCTAGGTTCTTGTCTATCTCGTTGATGTAATTGATACCGTTATCTAATAGTTCCTTTATACCCTTAAAAGTATCCTCTCCTAGCTCTTCATAGTATTCGAGTTTGCTAAGCTCTCTTAGTTTTCTTAGCCCCTCTAGGATCCTTGTCATTAAAAACATTGATTTTTGCGAAGGTGTCGAGACCATAATCCATATGTATGTTCCATGCTCGCTACCTACTTTTGCGTAAGCCCGGTTTTCAAGATTAACCAGCTCCTTTACGACCTCTATGTCTGATAAGGTGTCGGCTAGACCCCTCATCTCCCTGATGAAATTCTCACTTTTTTCTATCACCTTTTCCTCCAGGAAGGCTATTAGCTGTCTTTTTGCCTGGCTATCAATTATTTTCTCAAGTGTTGTCAAAGGATCTGTAGGGCACTTAGCCTTAGTATAGAGGAGGCCGAGAAGATATTGTGCTAGGATTGAGGGGGGTTCAACTACGAAGATAAGCTTATCTAGAAGACCCGAATACCTATTAGAGATCTCCTGTTTAGCCCCAGTAAATTGATCAAGACCGGGTATGTTGGAGAAGAGGATTATTGCTACTCTGCGTTCATCAGCGAGGATGCTTCGGGCTATCCTCGAGTGGAGCTTCTCTAGGGACTCTGGCGAGAGTATGAATTCTAGTGCAAGCCTCTTATTTTCGAGGTACTTTTTAATCTCGTTATCGTGTAGGATGTACTGTGATACGTTATCACCAATCATCCGAAGATCTCCCACTAATCTATGAAGGTCTATACCCTTACTACATGCTATCAATGGTGGCATTGTCGCTGGAGGTGAGAGGAGTCTCAAAACTTGTGGTCTTAGAGCGTAATAGTATTTATCCCCATCTATCACCTTACTCGACACTTCCTCTATAACTCCTTCTAAATCGATCTCATCCACTGCTTTCAGGAGCTCCTCCTCCACGTCCTCCATTAACCTTAGCTGTAGAATCTCGCCTAACAGTGTCTTTAAACCTTCTTTGTCATATATGACGTTATCTCCTAGACTCCATGGGTCCAGGATTTCTCTTAGAACCTTCTCTAACTTATCAAGTCTACTGCCTCTGCCAGATACAGATACATACTCGATAAATTTCTTTATTAACACGCTCTTATTGACCATTTGCTTGCTCTTTACTATGATGTCTGATGGTAATTTTAAGACCCTGATCCGCGGGCCTAGTAGATCCTCGATTATATTCTCACTTACGGGACCTACTAGGCACGCAAGTATCTTGAATAGAGATTGAACATCCTCGTGGTATGCAGTAAGATCCCCCAGTTTAGTTTTAAACTCAGCATAATTAAATAGTGGAGCCCCCTGAACTGGTTCCTTAGATAGAGTTTTACGTACACCCTCAGAGAGAGAGATATCCATTGGTGGTTCAAAACAAGATTCAACTTTGGTTACATCGTTACCTTCAACTATGTACCTCAAAGTCGTGAGGATAGCATGGGGGACTTTTGCTTCAACTAGATCCCATAACCAGCCTGGTTTACCCCCCTTACTTAACCACCACAAAGTGTTAGCTATCAGGGTTTTCAGTTCATCCTTATACCTGGCCAGCTTATCCGGTATGGGTATGTTGTCTAGATAACTTGATTTGATTACACTAACGGGGATAGATGGCATCGAGAATACCTTTACTCTCCACGCTACAGCTTGCTGTAGGACAGCCTCAGCTAATACAGAGCCTGGAGCAAATCCTAGAATTGGGATCACGCTCGCGCTCCCTGTTCGCGCCTTATCAGCTAATCCCCTAAGCACGCTTCTCCCGATCACCATCTCCTTTAGCCGATCATAGCTCTCCTCAATCTCGTCTATGATGATAACCCCTCTCTCATTCTTTAGGCTTATGCCGTAACTTCGCATCTTCTCCTTAAAGTATTCTTCAATGTAATCTAGTAACCGGTCCTCACTTATTTTACCGCTCTTAACCCTACCAGAAAGATACTCAACCACGTCTGAGAGGAGAACCCTCATAGCTGGTATCCTATTGTCTAGTGCCCATTCACATATGGTCACTAGAAGTGTGGTCTTACCACTACCGTAGATACCGTATACAACAGGTAACTTACACTCTTTTCCACCACTTCCACATTCACCTTTGATGAAGGTGGTTATGATATCCTCTAGCTCTTTCATAATATCCTCGTGAAGTTCTGATAGTTTCTCCCATCTCTTAGGAGCCTCCCAGGATCGACAAAGCTTATTTTTAAGCTCTTGAGGGTACATTCACTACATCCTTTACATGTGCTTTGAAAAATCCTGAATAAAAAGATAGACCTGATAGCTTAAATCCTTGCAATCTCTCCCTCTTTCTCGTTTCTAACAATATGCTCGGTGTGTCTCTAATGGTTCTCTGTTTAGGTCTTACTCTTCAGTAGCTGTGATCATGTGAGCTCTCTGTTTGTGGTTTCTCGCCGGTTAGGATCTTGTGGGAAAGTTCACCTTGGTGTGTGTTATGTTGTTTCATCCATTGATCGAGAGTTTTGTGGTTGAGTTTTATCGCCTCCTTGATCACTTTTACGTATTTCAGTCTTCTCGTTACGTT
>NZ_JBMFLX010000044.1:0-9916 GCF_049970975.1 Infirmifilum sp.
ACAATTAGATTCCTTGAGGTTCATTCTATAGGTGAGTAATAAACCTTAAAACTCCCTTTACGCGTCGGGAAAATATCTTTTTATTTTGCTTACGAGTGATGAGTCAAGAACAAGCATGAGAAGGAGCCTTTTAAAGATCTTAATTGGACCAATTCTCTTCTTGCTGATGGTTATTTCTCCACCGCTTCCTTTAGTTGAGCAGGCATCCAGGGTGCCCGGAGCGCCTAAAGCCCCGCAGATCGCCCTGGGAGGGCTTCTATGGATTGCAGAGTGGTGGGTGACGGAGGCGGTTCCGTTAGGTTTAACCGGTATTTTGGCGGCGGCGCTGTTTAGTCTTCTTGGATACGTCTCGTGGTCGACGTCTCTAACCAGTTTTACGAACCCTATAATATGGATCTTTATGGGAGGTTTTGTTCTAGCAGCTGCTTTTAAAAAGTGGGGTGTGGACAAGAGGGCTGCACTAGCAATAGCTAAGCTCTACTCAGGAGGTGACCCTGCGCTAGTGGCCTTTTTCGCGGCAAGCCTACCTGCATTCTTGCTGACAATCACGGGTTCTATCACGGCTTCTGCTAGTGTTGTGTTCCCTATCGCGTTGTCTTTGCTCACGCTTATGAGAGCTTCAGACCAGTACGTGGAGGCTACCATGCTGGCTTTGGGTGAAGCTGCCACCGCGGGGGCTATGTTATTTTTGATAAGCACTCCGCCCAACCTAGTCGCGAAGCAGGTTCTTGAGTCGAGTATTCAGGGTTTCAAGCTCACATTCCTAGACTGGATTATTGTTGGGACTCCCCAAGCCTTGATAGGGCTATTTGTAACCTGGCTAATAGTCTTCAAGATCTTAAAGATTCCCGAAAAGCGTGTTGAGCCCCCTAAACTACTAGATGAAAAACCCCTCACTCTTGAAGAGAAGCTAGTATTAGCCGTATTTTTCGCCACATTAACGCTTTGGATTCTACCGGGAGCCATCCTACTAGCCTCCTCTCTGGACGCTCGCTATGAGCCGCTAGCTAAGACAGTCACCACCCTCCTGCCTGAAGCCGCGCCGGCCGTTCTAGCTATCATCGCCTTAGGCTTTATTAAAACGAAGAAAGGCCCCCTGCTCACGATGGACGAGATTTCAAGTGGGATAGACTGGAACGTGATATTCATGTTCGGCGGAGGAATAGCCATGGGATATGCGCTCGACTCAAGCGGCTTCTCAAATTGGCTAGCCTTAATGATCTCTAAGCTTGGGACCCTCGACATATACAGTCTGTCGGCTGTCGCGGCCCTGATAGGATTCGCTATAACGTTTCCAGCCTCAAACACCGCGGCTGCTATAATAACCGTCCCGCTTGTAGCCTCGATAGCCAAAGGTATGGGGGTAAACCCGGCCTATCCTGTGATCACGGCTGCACTTGCTTGCTCGATCTCTAGTGCTTTGCCGTCTACTACGCCTCCCATGGCGATAATATACGGCTCGAGAAAGGTGAAAGCTTCAAACATGTTCAAGGTTGGAATTCTCGCAGACGTTGTCCGGCTCATAATTTTAATGGCTACGGAGCCGATACTGGTCTCCATCCTCTTGAACATTAAAGGTATTCCATGATAGCCGTCTTTTTACCCTCTAAGACTTTTCCTCTTTCCACTACGAATTTCTACTCGCTGTTTTTCATGCCCAAAGAATTCCTCGCATAGTGTTATCCAGCCCTGCTAACCGTCAAGGATTTTACTCTTTGAAACGACTAGGAATTGCTTGGACAATGGCTAGACTCCGCTATATTGATGGGCTTTACTGGTCCTCCTGTCCAGACAGCGAGCTCCTGGCTTCTTTGGCGAGAGAGGGGCTGAGCATGATAGTGGATCTAACTGAGCACGAGTGCTCCTATGAACCGCCCCCCGGTGTCGAGATCTTGGAGTACCCCATCATGGATTTTTCATTTAATCCTTTCGAAGACGTCTTGGTGCATGTAGCTCTACCTGTACTGCAAAGGCTTCAAGGTGGCGAAAAAGTTCTTGTACACTGCCGAGGAGGGATTGGAAGAAGCGGCATCACAGTAGCCATGATTCTAGGACTTAAATACAGGTTGCCAGCATCAGAGGTGAAGAGAAAGCTTAGCACGCTTGGATTTATGGGAGAGACGCCCTCACAGAGCCTAGCCTTTCGCTGGTTTTTCCGGGCAAGGGATCTTGTGGGAGAGGATTTGATAGTACGTCTTGTGAATAAACTCGAGAGCATCAGGGACGAGAAATCGAGCTACTGGGAACTCTATAAAAACCATGCCTCAACAGTCGCCGGCGTAGCCCTTGATATACTCGAAGCCATCTCAGGCATTATCAATCTTGAGAGAGAGGACTATCTGAACGCGTACGTTGCTGGCCTTCTTCACGATGTCGGGAGAGTAGTGTCTAGCGAGGAGGAGCACCACGAGAAAGGTGCTAGGCTTGCCCTTGAATTAGGAGAGCTGACAAAATGTTGTAACCGTTTGGTCGTCTCGAAGGCCATATTCCACCACAGGAGATCCACGGATCTTCTAGGCGATCCAGAGCTACAGAACCTTGGAGAAAAAGCCCGACTGATAGCAGCGACGGTCAGGCTGGCAGATACATTCGACGATGTTTACTCGGGCTGGGGCGCTTACGAGGCATACGGGTGTTACAGAGGAATAGAGCTCGAGGGGTCTTCGCTAATATTCCTGCTTTCCTGTAATCCACCTATATGGCTTGAGAGACGCTTAGCCGAGAAATCAAGCGCCTTTGAAACTCTAACAGGTATCAGAGCTATGATAGAATTTGCGGATGTAGAGCAGGATGAGTTGTAGCTTAACCCCTAAACTACTCAGGAAATCACCTATCAAGTAGTCACGTGAGGCCTACAAGGATTACTAAAAAGTAACATAAACTCATGCTGCCCCTACGTGACCAAAAGTTAACCTGGGATGATCCGACTACATCAATAAAGCTTAAGGTAATTTCTTCCAATATGTCTAAAGTAGATTTTTGCTTCCTCCTCGCTTACGAGGTGGATTTCAAAAGGGTGAATAAGCGGCAAGCCAGCGGCGACTTCTATTCTTTCCTTTAACTCAGTCCTTGCAAGTAACGATGCTGGTAAGTTCCTAGCTACGATTAGTAGATCGATGTCGGATGTAGCCACTAACTTACCTGAGACAGCACTCCCAAAAACATAGACTCCAACTAGATCTTCGGAAAAAACCTCCCTGCTTGCTTCAACTATCTTGATGACGTATTCCCTCCAGTCTCTAAGAATCTTAGATCTTTCCCATGCTATGTCTAAGTTTTTCACAAAGGCTAATCACCCTTTCAGCGAGATCGATCAAGTATTCCCCGTCTTCTCTGTCAAAACTCTTATAGAAATACCTGCTTGTTAGGTAAGCGTCCTCCAAGTTGTGTAACCCTCTTTTATTTTCCCTTATAAACCCGTCTACCAATTTTTCATCTACTCGCTTGAGCTCGCTTAGGAGATGTATTAGGGAGTAGGTTCTTGGATAATCTCCTATAAGCTCCAATAGTGTGGCCTTAAGTATATTTGAGCGGCCTGCTCTGCGTTGAAGGCTGCAAGGTCGTAGAACCCCTTCTGCAGTGAAAATTTCGCGGCCTCAAGGAATGAGAGCGCCCTCCTTTTCAACAGATCTATTTCTTCCTCGCTTCCACCCGACATTTTGTTAAGTTACCTGAAGGTCACCTTTAAGCTAATCGTTGGTTAACCACGCATCACGTATGGTGAACTATAATAGAACATACGGCCTTGCGAGTAGTCTAGCATGTAAAATAAAGGAGGTATAGCCCCTTGATCTTATATGAGGGCAAAGAAGTTTAGTTCTGAGAGAACCCTATGGGACTAAGACTTGGCTGACAGCAGCATACGTAAGTTTTCCGGCGTTCCTGCCGTCTTTAACAGATTAAGTGCTGCACCATAAAGCTTGGTCAACTTCTCAACGTCTTCCCGAGCGTAGCCCTGAGTAAGTAGAGTTACATTCATAGTGCTGCTTATAAGGGACTCTGCCTCCGCGAGCGAAATATTTCCAAGAACGTAATGGCTTAGAATATCCTCAAGAAATCTTACCGCTAGTCTTGGATCGTGTAAGAGTTTCCTCCTGTAGAGTGGGCCAGGGTTCTCGTGTAGTTTGAGAGTGGAGAGGTCGACGTCGCCAGATGGTAGATTTAACGTTTGTCTTATTACGGGGGGCTTTCCATCTAATCGTCTTTCATAGGAACTCTCACTCTTTTTGAGATAGCCTCCTATCTCGCGTAGAGCCTTTTCAGCAAGAGCCTCAGCCTCCCCCTCCTCGAAAACCCTCCAATCAGTATTGTGCTTGAATCTTGAGGGGTCTGTCCAAGAGGGCTCGAAGGAATCAAGTTCATCCGGCTTCAACGCTACGCACACTACATCCAGTTGCCTGTGCAGGCTTAAAGGCGCGGTAAAGACTCTCTGGGGATCCATAAGGTTCTCCACCTTTATTTTAGAGCCGTATCTGAGATTCACCGCGTGGACTTTTCCACGAATCCTTTCAAGTATAAGCTGTACTGCCGACCAGGTCGCGTCGAGGACGCCATTCTTCTTAAGGAAACCCTCGCTTAAAGCCCCCTCGTGCACGTGGACGTGCATCCCACGCCCGCTCCACTTGAGCCACACGCTCCTTGTAACGCCTTCCTTTTCGAGCTCTTCTACGATTAGACGCGCTACCTCGACGGTAGCCTTCCAGTGTTCTGGAGTGGAGTCTATGTCCCAGGTAAGCGTCCTTTGTCTGATGTTGCTTGAATAGTCAAGTGCGTCCTCTCGCCTTTCAAGTTTGTGGTAGATGTTCGCCGTGCCATAAAAAGACCTGGGACCTAGAGCAGCCAGCCGCTTGAAAACAGTATGAAAGTCCGCCGGCTTGCTTACACGCAACGGCAAGGCTCCTATATACCTTATGAGTATCGGCCTACCATCTTTGAGCTTTCTCTCACAGTGGACGGCTACCCATCTCCCCCTTAGAAATTCTGAGAGCTCTGCCACCACTCGAGGGTTCGAGTAATGCCTTAGAGGTAGAGAGGACAAGGCGGCTCTAGAAGTGATAAAACAACGTAACTATAATGTTTTACCGCACATTTCCTTCGTAGAGTTCACGGTTCATGAAAGTGATAAGGGCCATAAGCGTGGCGTGAAAAGTTAGATCCTCACGGGTTACCATAGACTTTGAGAGCAGCTTTATTAAGCCGCCCTTCTCGCCTATATCCTTCGTACCGTAATAAGCATCAGCCACTTCCTCTAGTTCACGGTAATCCCCTCTGAAAATTCCGTCTGTGAAGGCTCGTGGTAATGGGAAGCCAGGGCTTAATCCTATTGAGACACCCCCCTTATTGTCCATGACATAAGCCAGCTGTACATCAATGTAAAAGTCTCCTACCTGGATAATACCGGCTTCAACCCCCACAGAGAAGTCAAAGACATTCACCGATTTAGAAGCCGTTTCAGCCCTCAGCTTAGCCCCATGTAATATCTCTAACAATCCTAAGGGCTGTGGGTTCGGGGTTTCCACACGGATACTAGAGAGCTCTATGGCTCCATATACAGCTTCAAATGCCCTGCGTATACCCACCAGCTTGGACGGGTTTGTCGTACCAGCTATAACGCGCATAACCACTTCCATACTAGGAATCTTAGCTGCTAAAAATACTTTAAGACGAGATGAATAATTTTGCCTAAGACCTAGGGGGATACCTCCTCAAGCGGTTTCCCCTTTGTCTCTACACCCAGTGTGAATACAGTGAAAGCTGATACGATGTGCATGAGTGCGAATAAGGAGAAGGGCGTCAGTGGGTCTTTAAAAGTTTGCATGAGGACGCCGGCGGCATATGGTCCAATAATCCCCCCTATCCGACCAAAGCTGTTTGCCCATCCGCTCCCGGTCCCCCTCAACCGCGTCGGATAGAGCTCTGGCGTATAGGCGTATGTTACCCCCCATGCCCCAAGATTGAAGAATGAGACCAGACTACCCCAGATGAGCAGGTCGAGTTGAGCTGACGCCATGAAGACTCCTATACTTGCTAGTCCACCCAGCAACATATAACTGGCAAGGGTCGGCTTCCTGCCTGCTTTCTCGATAAGGTAGGCTGCAGAGAGATATCCCGGGATCTGTGCTAAAGTTATAATTATTGAGAACTCAAGGCTCTTTGCATAGCCAAGTCCGCGTGCATTGAGCATATCTGGTAACCACAGGAAAATCCCCCAGTAGGTCAGAGCTATAGCGAACCAGTGTGTCCAGAGCATGATCGTTCTTCTAAGGTAAGGCGGCCTGAGAAGCTCCCATACAGAAACACTTGCTAAGCCCTTTGACTTCATAGAGTTTTTCGCTCCTTCTCCTACAGAACTGCTTGAGTTCAACTCCTTTCTTAGTTTTAGGTATCTAGGCGATTCAGGTAAAGTAGGGTAAAGGATCATTGCAAGTAAGATCGACGATAAGGCAGTTAGGAAAACCGGCCTCCAACCATACATTGGTGCTATAATCCTAGCCAGGAATAACGCGAGGAGCCAGCCGAGAGCCCAGGAGCTCTCAAGAATGGCTACTAGCCTGCCGCGCGAGTATGTGGGAGCAAACTCACTCATCATCGTGCTAGCCACAACCATGTAGCCTGCATTAGAGGCTCCTGCTAGGATACGGTAAAAGCTTAAGTCTAACCAGCCACGAGCGATATAGCTCAGCGAGGTGAAGACTCCTAGACCAACCGTTGAGACTAGAATGCTGATCCTCCTCCCGAATCTATCAGCAAAATACCCATAGAGAGAGGCACCGACCAGCATTCCCAGGGACCAGCTACTCAGAACACGACCAGTTTCCTCGCCGGTTAGGTGCAGATCCGATTTAATAAGGCTTAGCGTCCCGCTGACTATCCCTGCGCACATCGCCCCTAAGCCCCAACCCAACATTAGAAGGATCAAAACCCTCCTCGCTGACATTCTACAATATAATACAAGATAGATCTAAAAATTTTTCATGGAGAATTTGATCCATGATGGCTCCTAGGGCAGTATCCTTATCTTTTAAATTTTGGGTTAAAATCATATAAGGAAAAATTTTTATTACTAAAATAAAATGTTAGAAAATTGATAAACATGGATTTACTAAGCCAATGGCTGAGTTACCCAGCATCTATAGATAGGATTTTAAGCATCATCGGCATCGAAATACACTGGTTCATACTCCAGTACGTGCTCGGGTTACCGCTGGTGATCCTTCTCGCCCTACTAGCTTACAAGAGAACAGGAAAAACGAATTACGAAAAAATAGCTAGAACAGCCACAAAAGCCCTGGGGTTAATATTCGCCGTCGGAGCTGCCTCGGGGACGGCATCCGAGTTCGGACTCGTAGTGATATGGCCAAACCTCCTAGAAGCTGCTGGACGTTACATTTATTTCCCACTGTACCTTGAAATCTTCGCCTTTCTCACCGAGATAGTCTTCATCTACCTACTTGTCTTTGCCTGGAGCAAGCTGTCGCTAAACGCGAGAATAGCTATAGCATTCCTAGCGCTCTTCGGTGCATGGTTCAGCGCAGCCATGATTGTGAGCGTTAACAGCTACATGGTTGCTCCCACCGGGATAGCCCCGGCCTTCGACCAGCAGAAAGGCTGGCTCTACCAGCAGGGATATCCCAAAGTTCTACTTGTTCTCCCATCGCAGATAGCCTCTGCTCTCGACGTGCCAAAACTTCTCCCTCTGGGGGTAGAAGTGGTTGGCGAGGTTAAAGAGGGGGTCGCCGTCTATGTCCCGTCAAGTATCGTTGCACGTCTCGCATACGAAGCTTGGAGTGGAGTGACCCTAAGGGACAGCGTACTAGCTGGTTTCTTGAAGCCCGGGATTCAACTTCCAGCTGAGAAGATACTTGTAAAAGATTTAGTCGACAGCATCCTGTTAGCCACAGTCGAGCATGTCGGGTATACAAGCGTCACTTTCCTGTCTCCCGTCTATCCAGGAAGCATCCTACACTCTATAGGTGCTGGAATCACCACAACAGCTTTCACCATTCTAGGGGCATACGCCCTTCTTCTTTTAAAGAAGAGGTCGGAATACTACGAGACCGGTCTACGCTTCGGCGTTATACTCTCACTCATAGCTATCATTGTACAGGGAGCAATTTTTGGCCACGTGATGGGAGAGGAAATAGCGCATTATAACCCTGAAAAACTAGCCGCAATGGAGGGCCAGAGCAGCAGCATCATGAGCATCCCTCGGACGTTTGGAATAGAGAACCTGATGAAAATAATAATATATGGGAGGCCTGATGCACAGCTACCCGATTACGATCTTATACCTCCGGGATACTGTGTCCTAGCAGGTGCCCCGCCTATCTCTGATTGCAGGCCTCCCTTGCTCATCCACTATCTTTACTACGTTAAAACGGGCCTTGCAGTCCTGCTAGGACTCTTCGCGATAGTCATGTTTGTCCTCGTTTACAAGAATACAAAGATAAACACATCTCTACTCGTGCTTGCAGCCCTAAGCCCCATACTCGCACAGCTTGTATCATTTCTAGGTTGGGCTGTAAGGGAGATCGGCCGTAAGCCATGGTCCATCTACGGGGTGATGACCGTTGACGTTGCACACACCGCAAACCCTGCAAGCCCCTCCGCATACATTCTTGTAGCGTTTATCTTCTTGGCTGCCCTCTCTCTACTCATCTATGCGGCTTACAGGATATTATATCTCCCGTCATTGAGAGGTGATCAGTAATGAATGCCCCGGTGTTTTTCCTCGCGCTAGTCTTCGGCCTGCACATAGTCGCGGTAAACCTAGGCATAGCCTTGTCTACTATGGTTGTATTTCTCAAAAGGCAGGCTGACATCAAACGTGACAAAGAAATAGATGCAACAGCCTATAGCTTCTTCCGAATATACGCTGCAACCTATGGTCTAGCAGGCGTCATGGGAACGGCTTTCACTGTATTCCTCTTAAGCTTCTATCCAGGTTTCCTTGGCATCGCGGGAAACATAACAATGATCCCATTCGGGATATCTATAGTGGCTATTCTCCTACACTTCCTAGCAATAGTTGTCTACTACTACGGTTGGGACAAACTGGACAGGAATATCCATCTGGCCTTTGGAGTACTCCTAGTGCTGACAGCCTACCTGATACCCTTAGGCTTCAGAGCAGTTTTTGCCTTCTTGAATACACCTGTCGGCCTCACCCTCTCCCCTAAGCTCAGCCTAGACGTATTAGCAGCCTTACAAAACCCAACCTTCCTGCCCCTATACTTGAAGAGTGTCACTGGCGCCCTTACAGCCGGCTTTCTCTTCATTGCAGCTCTTCTCAACCACAAAGCAGTAACTAACGGAATCTCGGAGGAGGAGAAGAGTCTGCTCCGCAAAAGCCTTGAGTACGCGGGTATGGGATTGTTCGCGATGATGTTTCTTGGAGCGTGGTACTCGATATCACTAGCGGCTACTCCTATAAAGTTTAATAACATATTCGGCTTTCTAGGAGTAAACCTGGCGGCTCCAACGACATCCAACTACTCATGGTTATTCCTGCTGAAAATGGTATTGGTAGCTTGGCAGGGCTTCATACTCTTCAAGCTCTACAGAGCAAGGCTTGAACAGCAAGAGTTGAAGTCGACAACAATATTGACTTACTCTGGCGCAGCGGCAGGGCTACTCACCATAATGCTGGGAGAATACCTCAACGCCTTCTCACAATACCCATACCTCGTCGCCAATGCTCCGCTCATCCTCAATCAACTCCCCGAGCCGTACAAGACGATACTCGCAAGCGAGCTGAACATGGAAAAGCTGAGCCCTCTCGCTCAGAGCCCTGAACTCTTCTTAGTGACAGCTGTCGGCTTAGCAATATTAATGACTGCTGCAGCCTACCTGATATACAAGGTTTTCTTTGAAAAAGGCCCCGAGTAATAGGATTCCCGTCAAAAAATATTTTTTT
>NZ_JBMFLX010000045.1:0-9800 GCF_049970975.1 Infirmifilum sp.
CTTCGTTGAAGGCTGCCCCAACCCCAAGAGCGTGACAATACTCGTCAGAGGCGGTTTCGAAAGGGCTGTCGACGAGGCTGAGCGCTCCATCAAAGACGCCCTTTACGCTGTAGCAGATGTCCTGAAGCATCCGTACATAGTTCCTGGAGGTGGAGCTATAGAGGCCGAGATTGCGAAGGAACTCAGGAAGTATGCTACAGAGGTTAGCGGCAAGGAGCAATTAGCCGTAGAGGCCTTTGCCAATGCTTTAGAATCTATTCCGAGGACACTGGCTGAAAATGCTGGCTTAGATCCTATCGACGTCATAGCCGATTTAACAGCGGCTCACCAGGATCCATCCAAGTGGGGCTACGGCGTTGACGTGAATAACGGAGGTGTAGCCGATATGATTTCACAGGGAATCTTTGAGCCGGCCAGTGTCAAAGACCACGCGATAAAAGTTGCGACTGAGGCCGCCTCAATGATTCTGAGAATAGACGATATAATAAGTGCCTCCAAGCTTGAAAGCAAGAAAGAAGAGAAGAAGGGCAAAGAGGAAGGGGAAGAGAAAAGCGAGTTCGATTAGAGTTTCTTAAATCTAAAGAATATTTTTATTCTTTATCGATACTTCTGGCTTGTGACGTTACGTTTGTGCAGTATAGAGAAGCTATTGCTTGTGACAGGCTTGCCTGGTTCAGGAAAAAGCATTTTTGGAAAAACAGCATCTCGTAGGGGAATACCAGTAATAAACATGGGCGATATTGTACGAGAACACGCGCGTGAAAGGGGTCTAAAGGTTACTGATCAAAACTTAGGAACCATAGCAACCGAGTTACGTCAAAAGCTAGGAAAAGCCGCGATTGCCATCATAGCCTTTGAGAAAGCCTGTCAAACCGGGAGAAAGCTAGCAGTAATCGAGGGGCTTCGAAGTCTCGAGGAACTCGACTACTTCAGGGGGAAGGTTCCCAAATATGTTCTGGTGGCGTTTCACGCGTCACCGAGTACAAGGTTTAAGCGTCTATTAAGCCGTGGTAGGGAGGATGATCCCAAAACTTGGGAGGAATTTGAGTTGAGGGATAGACGTGAGCTCGACTTCGGTATAGGATCTGTAATAGCACTTGCTGACATAATGGTGGTGAACGAGAATATTACTCTAGAGCAACTTTCAGCTGTAGTTGAAAATTTACTTGAAAGTATAATTGAGGGGTAAGTCATGCGCGTAACGGCTCGTGCACCATTATATGCAACAGAGTCCGAAGAGAAGGTTCTAAAAGCCATTCGTAACGTACTAGACTTTAATAAGGACGAATGTCACGTGGATCGGTACGATAAGTACCAGGAAGTGGTATGTTCTGCTGAGTCTCCCAGACCCCTAGAGAGACTGGCTTACCTATTGAGATCCCAGAGAATTCTTGACGCAGCCCGGAGTTACATTTTAAGGGGGAGAAGTGAAAACGTCTTCAAGTTCCACTTGAATAAACAGGCAGCTTTTCAGGGGCGTGTCAGCTTTTGCTCATTCGAGATAGGTGAGAGTCCCCTAGGAGCTATTACTCTGATGATAGACATAGGCGAATGTAATCCCGAGCTTTTTATAAACTGGATAGCGCCTGAAACTAAAGAAGGAAAACCCATCAATGAAGAAGCAACTTTTCGATGTGTCTGAAATGGCTAACTTTCTTGAAGCTGTCATGTCGGTGCAGGCTAGGTACTAGGCGGAGGGAAGATAACACGGATCAGTCGAGGACGCTTCACAAAAATTTCAATTATCAGGCCTTTTTGAGCTAATATTGAGCGTGCAAAAATAAGCCTTGCCTCTTCAAGGAGGAGGGAAAGATCAGTGTATCGGGTGCTGAAATGTGTTAATACTAAAATGTTTACTTTGGCCAGACGTGCCAGGTATGCTGCCTCGCTAGCCGAGGAGTGTGCAACTTCCTCTCTTCCCTCTCTATCTTGAAATGCAAAAGTGCTTTCATGGATAAGTAGGTCGGCACGGTAACTCTTCGCACCGAACCTTGCATTCGGTAAGGTGTCGCCACTATAAGCGATCTTTAATCCTGGAATCTTCTCCGAGATAAAATCTTCTAGCTGGTATTGTCTACCTCGAAAACGTACATAGCCTTTCTCGATTAATCTACGGCGCAGCCTGCCCGGTATACCTTCTCTTTGAAGTTTTTCACCATTCAACCTTATCTTTTCCTTTGTTTCGATTATATAGGAGTAGGATACATGTGAGTGAGGGCTCTGAACATAAACGGCTCGGATTCCCTCTTTATCATCTATCGTGAATACGCCTTCAGGAGATGACAGCTCGATTACTCTTATAGTAAAATTTGCTTTAGCTATGTTTCTTAAAGGTATAATTTCTTCTAGTCCTAGAGGTCCTACCACCTCAATCGGGGTCTTCCTCCCTGCCAGTTGCAGGGATTCAATCAAAGGAGCTAAGCCGTAGACGTGATCACCATGTAGATGAGAGATAAGAATGCTTAAAGGAGAGTTGTGGCTTAGTCGAAAGTATTCAAAGGCCCCCTGACATAATTCGCCAGCATCAAGCACTATTAACCTAGTATTTATCTTAACAATTATGCAAGGGGGCAATCTGTCTTTAAAGGGTCTTGTGCTACTAACTCCCCAGAACATGACCCTGGCGCTCATCACGCAAGCACCACAAAGATCTTGTCAACCTTGAGTGCTCGAATATTTTACACTCTTCCGTAAATCCCATTTTAGTCAACCTGTCCGTCTCACGTCCACTTGGATAAAGGAATATACAGGAGCCGTTTTTCTTCAATATATACCTTACAGAGGAAAGAAAATTTATTAGAGGATCAACAGACTCTCGCCCCTTCACCGGGGAAAGTCGTCCATAAGGAGGATCAAAGGCTATCGCATCAAACGATTTCTCTCTAAAGGGTGGAAGTGATGCATCCGCTAATATAAGATCCACATTTGTGTAAAGATTTAACTGAATAACATTACGACGGGCCCCTCTAACAGGTTTGTAGAATATTTCCAGTCCTACGGCATAATAACCTAGCAAAGCAGCCTCTATCAGGACGCCGCCAGAGCCGCAGAAAGGATCCAGAAAAGTCATGGGCTTTTCCCTACCCTTAGCCCTCGTGGATAAATTTACCATGAAAAGAGCCATCCTTGGTGAAAGAGCTGAATACTGCATGAACGCTCTCTTCTCGGGTGATCGGTAGATAAATCTATCCCTTCTCATCCTCTTCAGGAAGACTCCCAGATAACCTTTTTTCTCGAGACAATTTATAATTAGGTGAGGTCTTCCCTCATAGGGATAAATTTTACTAAAGGAAAGCTGGTCAGCTATTGAGAGAATATCTTCAAGGCATGTTAGTGAACCTGTTATGGAAGGTAACTTTGACAACTTGTCTATGCTTAGCACTCTTATCACTGGGTTTTCAACTTTTATTCCTGTTCCTTTAGTACAGAGTAAATCCATAAAGTCAAGGCAACCTGAAAGGTCTACATGTTTTATGACCAAAAATACATCCTGAAGTGTCGCCGACCTGTATACATACTCCTCAAGCATGACTATATCAAGTAATCCTGAAACCTCTATGATGTTAGGGGATAATTGCCTCATTTTTCCGGAAATAAAAATAGCCTCAACCAGTGTCTCAATATCTTTACGGCTACAGTCACTCAAATTTCTTTTGAAAAATAATATAACTCTTTTTTCTTCCAGTGGTAAAACTCACCCCTTGCCACGTCTCTCGAGAGGTAATATGGATACGAAAAATACAATGAATCCTAGCACAATAAAGGACCACGTCAAAACTCCACGGATGTCGCCTCCACCGGATAGGTACTTAGCCACTTCAACGAGTAACTGCCTAGAGATTAGGATTGTCATCAATGCAAATGCATCTGAGACTCGCGGAGGTTTATAAGATATAAAGGTATCTACGATTCTTCCAAATATTGGGAGAGCTGCAGCTAAAACGAAAAGATCCGTAGTAATTAACTGCGCTCCAATAGATGCCAGCATCATATCTCCCAGTGCAGCGAAAAACCCCTTAGGGATGTTTTGTACAAGAACAGAAACACCTTGTATTGTTCCAAGCAAAACCAGCAGTGCGGAAAGTATGAGCGCGGCAAAGGTTATTGGCTTAGAGGAATAGATTCCACGCAGGGTCTCATCAAGGTTGTAGCCCTTCACAACTAAAACTAATCCTGTGAAGCCAAGGATAATAGGCCAGAGAAACTGGGGTAGCAGTGTTGAAAGGAAAACATATACTATTAGAAAAACCCCTGTGAGACCGAGTGAAAACCTACGATATTTTTCTTCCATGAATAACTTCCTTACATAATTAACGAGGAGAACAAAAGTCTCTTCTACCCCTCTAGACTGTTGGACGATTACTCTCCGTATCGAGATCAATGGGAGCCTTGACTGAATTAAAGGTGCAACTGCCTCATCAGTTGGTCCATCTGAGACTAATATAGCTCCTGTAAACTTCTCTTTGGAAAGAATTTGGTCGAGCTCTCGTAGTATTTTAATGTCGGCCTCAACCCCCTCTTGCGTCTCACCTGCTAAAAGGGCTATCTCGACTCTATCTTTGTACCCCTTGTTTACTAGTTCTCGGTATGTTTGGACTGCTGCGAATAATGCATTTGAATCTGAGTCCTCGGGGCGGCGCAAAATATATTCTAATGCCGTTCTCAAGATATTCTCCTCGCCCATCACAGGGGTAGATATACCTAGAACATCGCCTACGTCATTGTCTCGATCAACGCAGAGTACGAGTATTCTCTCCTCCCCACCATTCACGTCAAATCACTACTCTATTCTGGTATATTTTTATTAGTGCTTATTATACTTCATGCGATCACATACACCATACAAGGTACTTTTCCGACATGATCGAAGACATAGAAATTAGAATGTGTAGTGGCTAAACCTTTAAGCGGCTACTTATAAATTCGTGGATTATTTCTCTAAGTCCTGGAACCGATACTTCTCGAGCTTCATAGAAAACCCTGACAGCAGGCTTGTTTAGCTTCAAATATCGGCGGAGATCAGATGGTGTGCCCATTACAATGGCGTCGGCGGGTATACGATTCAATGTCTCTTCCAGTTCCCTAATTTGTGCCTCAGAGTACCCTAACGCAGGGACTATAGGTCCAAGGTGAGGATACAATTTGTAAGCATCGGCGATGGAGCCAACAGCATAGGGTCTAGGATCTATTATCTCGCGGGCACCGAATTGTCTTGCAGCGTTGTAGCCAGCCGCAAAGCTTAGTGAGCCGTGTGTAACCGTAGGCCCATCCTCAACTACAACTACTTTTTTATTCCTTATAAGTTCGGGAGCATCCACGCTTAACTCTGATGCAGTGTATACTATCTTTGCTTTATCGTTTACCTCTCTTACACTCTTCAACACAACTTCCACGGCTTTTTCCTCAACAGCATTTACTTTGTTGATTACTATGACATCTGCCAACTTTACGTTTACATACCCGGGATATGAGCCTAAAACATCATCTGGACGCGTGGGGTCCGCTATTGTTATGTAAAGGTCTGGTTTAAAGAAAGGCCAGTCGTTATTTCCGCCATCCCAGATTATAATGTCAGATTCTTTCTCGGCCTCTCTTAATATCTTCTCGTAGTCTACACCAGCATACACAATATTACCCATAGCCAGGTGCGGCTCATATTCTTCTCTCTCCTCTATTGTACAATTGTAATAGTCAAGGTCGTCAAAAGTAGAGAATCTCTGGACAACACTTTTCCTAAGATCTCCGTACGGCATCGGGTGTCTCACTACAGTAAACCTAACTCCAGCTTCTCTTAGTATCCGCGTGACATACCTCGTAATCGTGCTTTTTCCTGCACCGGTTCTGGACGCGGTAACAGCAATCACGGGCTTCACGGATCTCAGCATGGTTTTTTCAGCCCCGAGGAGGATGAAGTTAGCACCGGCAGCAGTAACACGACTAGCCTTGTCCATTACTTCGTGGAATCTAAGATCACTGTAGGAAAGATACACCTCGTCTACCTTATACTTTTTAATAAGTTCCTCAATCATACGTTCGGGATAAATTGGTATACCCTCAGGGTAAAGCGGGCCTGCGAGCTCAGGAGGATATTTACGATTATCTATAAATGGAATCTGAGTAGCCGTAAAAGCAACAACTTCATATGAAGAATCATTCCTAAAAAGGACATTAAAGTTATGAAAGTCTCGCCCAGCAGCACCCATGATTATAACTTTTCTTCTTCGATTTATGGCTACTTCTTGCATCTAGCTCGTATGAATATGTAGAGAAAGAATAAATAAATTCTTGTAAATATTTTTTGAAGCTATGTTATTTTTTGTATAAATTATTGATGAATACGTCTTTTTAAGCGAAAAAACTCTTGTTTGGATCTCATCGTCTAAAAAATATTATAAAATACAACTTATTAAGTCAAAGTTATCTGGCTCTTGAGTAGGCCTCGTTGTGATGCTTACTAGAAATATTAAGAGGTTCTAACTAGGGATCTTGTCTGTAATATGTGTAAAACAGTACTTATCGATACAAGTGTTCTCATGTATATCGTTGAAAAGAGGCTAAATCCGATCGAAGTACTTTTCCCCGCTGAGAAGCCAATATGTCATGTAGTAATCCCAGATGTTGTTCATAATGAACTCCAAAAACTTTCAGCCGATAAGGCATCGAAAAAAGGCGTAATTGCTGCAAGTGCTATTATTTTGGTTGAACAGATTCTCAAAACAAATCCTAATCTTTTCAGTTACATTAAGATTGCAGGCACCCATGAAGACATTGATAGTGTTTTAATTGGTGAAGCCAGGCTAAGGGGGTATATCTTAGCGACCGCTGATCGAGAGATGAAGAAACGTGCCGAAAAAATGGGGGTTGAGGTTTTGTTTTTAAGAAGGGCTAAAGGAAGGCTTATATAGTTTTTGGATAGAAAGATTTAAATAGGTTGGAAAAGAAATCCTTAAATAGATTTCGGGTGAGAATACATGGAAAAAAAGAATATTAGAGAGGAGGAATCGCCGGGCGAAGCGGAGTTAGAGCTTAGATGTCCACAATGCGGAAGTACCAAACTTATATATGATGCTACAAGAGGCGAAATAATCTGTGCGAATTGCGGATACGTGATGAGTGAGCGTGAGATTGATCGAGGTGCGGAGTGGAGAGCCTTCACACCAGAAGAAAGGGAGAGACGTAGCCGAGTTGGAGCACCCATTTCAAGATTTGGAATCGAGAGCCTTGTAACAGATATTGATTGGGCTGGAAGAGATGCGGCGGGACGGGAGATAAGTCTTAGGAAGAAAATTGAAATGTTGAGACTAAGAAAATGGCAGGTAAGGGCTAGAGCTCAAAGCTCAATGGAGAGGAATCTCGCTCAAGCAGTTGTCGAGTTAGAAAGGCTAGGTGCTCAGCTAGGGCTTCCCAAATCAGTCCTAGATAGGGCTATAGAGATATATCGCAGAGCACTAGATAGTAACCTTGTTAGAGGCCGGAGCATTGAATCCGTGATGGCTGCAGCCGTTTATGCAGCCTGCCGTGAGATGAGGCTTCCCAGGACACTTGATGAGATAGCTATTTACACAAGGGCAGGACGTAAAGATGTTGCAAGATGCTATAGGCTCTTGCTAAGAGAAGCAGCGATAAAGGTTCCCCTCCCTAATGCCTCTGATTTTGTTCCAAGGATCGGCTCTTTGCTAAGATTATCCGGTTCAACAATAAAAAGAGCAATGGAGATAATTGAACAGGCTAGAAGTGCAGGACTTACCGCTGGCAAGGATCCTGCAGGACTTGCGGCGGCAGCCATTTACATAGCTGCTATCCAGAATGGAGAGATGCGTACACAGAAAGAAGTTGCCCGGGCGGCAAAGGTTACCGAGGTAACTGTACGCAACAGATACAAGGAGCTTGTAAAGAAGCTCGGTATAAAGTTGCCCATCAAGCCCAACAGGTAGAATGAGTTTTCCTCTTTGACATATATTTTATAGAGCCTATAACCACGAATTATCTTAATGCTTGTAATAGGAGGGCTAGGGCTATACGGTTTACGTGATGTTTCGCTAGGTTTAATGGAAGAAATAAAGACCGCGGATATCGTATTCTTAGAAGAATACACAAGCATAACACCGGATTTCTCAAAATCTGTTTTCGAGAAGATTACCGGGAAAACCCTAAGATCTCTTAGCCGCAAGGATTTAGAGAACGGTATAACCGAAGAAATATTGGAAGCCTCTCAAAAACTGAAAGTAGTCTTTCTTACATTTGGAAATCCACTTATAGCTACGACACATGCATACTTAGTCGCGGAGGCTTACAAGAGGGGTATAGAAGTAAAAATCATTCCAGCCCCATCAGTAATAGATGCCATTTTGTGTTCAACTGGACTCCACATCTATAAGTTTGGACGGGTAGCCACGCTTGTTTATCCGCAGAAGGAATTCAACTTTTATCCCTACACGTCATACAGGGTTATAGGAGACAACCTAGATCGCGGTTTACATACACTGCTGCTACTCGACATAAAGGCTGAAGAGAATAAGTATATGAGTATTCCTGAGGCTGCAGAGTTACTCATGATGCTAGAGGAAAAGTTCCGCGAGGGAGTAATAAGCCCCGACACTATAATTATAGCTGTTTCGCGAGCGCTTACACCAACGGAAGAAGTCTTTGTTGGTAAAATAAGTGAAGCGATATCTCTTAAGAAAACCGCGCCGCCCCACTCTATAGTTATCCCTGGTATTCTCCACGATACAGAAATAGATTTTTTACAGTATAAGCTTCGAATGAGCCGAGAGGTGTTTATTGAATGGAACAAGTCTGTCGGGAAAAGGCTTCGAAGTATATAAGCAACGTCAATGCTGCGTTAGAGACACTCAAATTTACGAGTGATGGAAAAGACATTGAGACTGTGATTAACCAGGCAAGACTGTATTTGTCTGACTCGCAACACTATTCTAAATTGGGTGACTGTTTAACAGCCATAGCTTGCGCCTCCTACGCGGAAGGCCTTCTAGACGCGTTGAGAATGCTTGGCAAGGCTGAGTTTGAGTGGAGAAAACCGCAAGACAACGTGGCCACTCACAGAGTACTCGTAGGAGGTGTTTTTGACCTCCTTCATCCCGGCCATATATATTTTCTTAGGAAGGCAGGCGAGTATGGAAAGGTCTACGTTGTTGTTGCAAGGGATGCGACGGTTATTGAAACCAAAGGAAAAAAACCTTTAATGAAAGAAACGGATAGAGTTTTACTACTCAACAGCCTGAAGCTTGTGGAAGAAGCCTTTCTAGGCGATTACCCGCCGAACTTTGCAAGTGCGATTGAAAGGGTTAAGCCTGACTATGTCGTCCTTGGTGCCGATCAGACATGGCTTAAGCCTAAGGTCGAGGAGTCATTAAAGGAGGTTGGTTCCAAGGCCAAAATAGTTTTCATTGAGGAAAGAATAGAGGGTTATTCCTCGAGTAATCTTCAAAAGCTTCTAGGCTACCCCCAGTAAATTCATGCTAGTTCTAATACGCCCTACCTGACCTCCTCCCCGCCCTGAAGGGCGAGGTTTCCCTGTTAAAGGGTTATTTTCTGAATCCCGATGGGCGTATCTTGCCCTTCTTCTCGGCGAGTAATGACTCCACTCCGTGTCGACACAAAGGCTTTGATCTCGCTTGGTGTTAGTGGGCTGTATCCTGTCTTGTGGGCGATGTCCAAGCATATGTTTATGCAGCGTTTATTTCGAGGCCCCAAGTCCTGCACACGTATAGCCCCTTTCAAGGCATATGCTGACATCCTCCCAGACCACAGGAAGGCACTCGACAGCATCGATGCAATAC
>NZ_JBMFLX010000046.1:0-9492 GCF_049970975.1 Infirmifilum sp.
GCGCTCTCGCCGTTGAAGCGGAGATGAGTATGGAGGAGCGCAGGCAGGTCGAGCCGGAGGTGAGGGTCCCGTCCCTTAAGGGGCTCCAGCGCTCGGCGTCTCCCTGGACTGGGTGGCTAGAGCCCCAGCCTAGCAGAGAGGGTTTCCTCCGTGGAGCTCGTCGGCGAGGAGGAGCTGAGGGTCACCTTCAGTGATATAATTGGGGTAGATTACCCGTCCGTCGAGGAGGCAATATCCTACGTGCAAAGGGAGATTGGTGACTGCCTAAGGGAGGATGCCAGGGACTTGAAGTGGCTCGAGGAGATTCTGGGGAAGAGTAGGGCGACGTGCCACGAGCTCGAGTGCTTCGTTAACAGGGTTAAATCGGCGTGCAAAGAGAAGGGGGAGAGGCTGTCCAGGTCGGAGAGCGTGGCCATCTACACTGTGCCTAAAGCGTGGTAAGCATGTCCAATAGGAGGTACTTGATCGAGGCCAATGCACAGGATATTTCCCAGCGTTTCCACGAGATGCTCAGGCTGCTCGAGCTCACAGGCTTCACGCTGCAGCAGAGAGGGGCTACCGAGTTTGCTGGCGTAGCCGTGCTTAGTGGGGGGCAGGGACGCCTCAGAGCTGTGATTTGCGGCAGTAGGAGGGAGGAGCGCTACGAGATAACCTTAGACCTCCTCGACCCACCAGATCGGCACGTGCCCGAGAGGGAGTGCGATGCCGTGGCGCTGGGGATAGCCGAGCTGGTGGCGAAGGCCCTGGGACACAACGTGGAGGTAAGGTACCTCGGCTCCATTGCAGGGGCGCAGTCCTTCCGGGCGCCGAAGGGTGAGGTTCGTGTTAGGCGAGCGCTTTGCGGCTGAGGAGGAGTTCTTAGAGTTGGCGCTGGCGGTGCTCGGGCTGGCGCTCGTGTACTCGTACCCTGCTCTACCCCTTTTCGTTCCCGCACTCATTGCTGTAGCCTCCGCCTTTGTGCCGCATGAGCTAGCCCATAAGTACGTGGCTGAGAGCATGGGGCTAAGGGCTGGTTTCCGTCTCTCGCCGTTCATGCTCCTCGCCTCAATAGCCATCTGCCTACTTACAGGCGGCTTGGTGAAAGTGGGCGCTGCAGGCGCGGTGGTGGTCGAGGGCTGGGCCGCCCCCGAGGATGAGGGCCAGATCGCGGTGGCAGGCCCCCTCGCGAACATAGCGGTTGCGGCGTTCGCCGCTAGCCTCTCGCCTGCGTCCCCCCTCCTAGCACTAGCCGCGCTCGTGAATTCCGGTCTAGCGGTCTTCAACCTCTTGCCCTTCCCGCCCCTTGATGGCTACAAGGTCATGAATTGGAGCAGGGAGATCTGGGCAGCAGCCTTCGCGGCAGCCATCTTTTGCGCAGTGATAGTCTCTCTGGTTACTGCCCAGAGCGCAGTGGGGTGGTTAGTGTGGCCTTAAAGCAGCTCTTAGAGCGCTTCTCATCCTTGCTGCGATTCGGGCCTAGGAAAAGGGAGCAGGCGTTGCCGTTCATTATCTGCCAGGCTCCTGACCAGCTGCTGGAGGTAGCGGAGAGAGCTAGGAGCCTGGGCGCGGGGGTAGTCGCGCTCGTGCCTGCTGCGCCTAAGCCTCCCGCGCGGCTAAGCTTCCAGAAGAGGGATAGAGGTAGCTCGGTTTTTGCGATACCTTCACCGACTCTTGTGGAGGCGGCTAGGAGCATCCCGGTCATCCTAATCAGCGGGCCAGAGGCCGTAGTGCTACTAAAGGCTCTCAAGCTGCCGCTGAGGCCGGGCCTCTACGAGGCCGAGGCGCGCCTGGTCGAGAAACCAGAGCAGCTTGCAAAGCCCGTCTCGGAAATGACGCGTGCATGGCCCTATGTGGTTGCCGTCTGCCCCGAGGGTCGCTGCGAGGATCTCCAGAAGGCCGGTGCAGTGGTGGTAGAGGCTGGGAACGTCCTTGGAGTTCTAGGAATTCGGAGGGTTGTGTGAATGGAGCACTGGTCGTTTCAAGGCATCCTGCTTAGGATCTCCGCAGTAATTCTGATACTGCTAGCCGTCTTCGACTTGACCAAGCTCGGTTTGCTCGCGGTATTCGTATCGATAGCCGGCGATACCGTGAGCATACTGCCCGAGCCTCTTCGCTCTGCCTTCAAGCTCCTCGTCTCGGTTTCGCAGGCGCTCTTGGCCATCGCTGCTGCCTTTTCAGCCATCGCTATGGCAGTTGCCGTTCTCCTCCTGCGCTTTGCCGGAAGAGTCGAAGCGGGCCTCGTGACGGCCGCCGAGCGAGACATGTGGCTAATCGCGCTGACCGTTCTAGCTGCCCTTTCAGCCCTTCTCCACAAGTGGCTGTACTTGGCGGCTTTTATTGCCGCACTTATTGGCTCTGCCACTATAAGCCTCAGCAATAATCTGTAGATTCTTAGTTCTAAATTTTCTTAAAGCAGAAGCTTTCAGCAAATGCCCTTCTGTTGTGTCTGCAGAGGCCATGCGGCGCTGTTTATAGCTTTTTCATATATGAGCCCTAATCAAGCCTAAAACTCGCTCCTAGACTCTCGGTGATTTTTTGAGAGAATCTATGCACCTGAACAATCCCCTTATGCCGCTTTCACTTCCTCGGAACCATCTCTTTGCTTAGAAGGGTTTTGAGAGATTGATGCTAGAGCTGGCCAGCTTCACCATTAGCGGCTCACTGGTTAAAATGCGCTTCTTACTGTAGCTTACGCACGTTACTGCCTACGTTTCCGTAACGCTGAGTTCGGGCAGAAGGGACAGCGTAGGAATCCGTAGTGCTCAAGAAACCCTTTTGCGCATTCTTCACAGAAGATATGGTCAGGGTTTACACTGCACTCATAGTAGACGCCCCCTCTCCTTATAACTCGATCCTGATGAATCACGCACCTAAGAACGGGCTCGTTTGGGTAAGTTATCTTCTGACTTTGCTGTAGCTGGCGCTTTTGTTGCTCAGGGAAAACTGGTACTGGTGGAGGTGAAGGAGGTCTCATAGCCCAGAGCCTGAAAAGCACGCTTGCAAGGTAAACGGTGAGTACAAGATAACCAGCCAATCTAATAATGAAGAAAAATAAAAAGAAACCCATAATGAGGGATAGCGGTATTAATATTTTTAAGAATTCGTCGGAATCCGATTCTATGAAGTCCTCCAAGATAGGCCCCATACTGACGATAGCTATTACGAGTAGAAGTAAATCTCCGAGGGCATATAACGGGATCTTGGGAGATTTCCAAGCTTCAGGGAATGCTACAAGAATGAAATAAGGGAGAGGATAGTTAAAAAAGTCCCAGAACATTAGAGGTGGTATGAGCATTATTAAAAGAATGATTGCTATAGCTAGAAGTAAGTTATTTCTCACCGCAGACCGCCCACAGGCACTCATGTGGGTGCGACTCTGATACCCTGATTGCGACCCCCTCCCTGTACGACTCTCGAGGGTTAAGCGATGTTTTCACGAGTAAAACGTGCCACTTGGGCACTTGCCCGTGCGCTAGGAAAGATACCGCTGCCTCGAATGCCTCTAAGGCAGCCCTCCTTGCCACTTCTATCACGGCTGGCGCGGGGGTGGAGGGGTGCCGGTAGCGATGCTCGTCCCCGCAGACGGGACAGCGGAACTTGACAAAGAGCCCTGCCTCACTTTGGACGAGCTCAACTTTCTCCTCGGGTTCCTCTCCGCTGCATCTTGTAACGAACATGGGCTCCTTGAGGTAGATCTTGAGGCAAGCTCCTGTTTTGGGGCACGTGGCTCCCATGTTGTAGCCAAGCGAGTCTGTCGTGAAGTCCGCCTCTTGTAAGGTACAGAGCCTGCAAGGCCCCTTCCGAGTGTCGGGGAAGAAGAATACGCCGACCTCGCCTTTCTCGCTGAACGCTGCCTCTAGGTACGGGACTCCCAGATCCATTGAGAGCCGTGTCGCGTAAAAACGAGCCCAGGCGTTATCCACAGCGGTAATTACGAGTTTCACTCCTTCAAGCGCATCAAGAAAACTCGTGCAGCCGCTCTCCGAGGGTTTCTCTATACACTCCCGGTAGAGCCTCCCCAAGTGCTCCGGGAAAGCCTCTACCTCAGCCCAAGGCCTGATCCCGAGGATGTACTCCCTTAAAGCGTGAACCTTGAACTTCCCGACGTCTCTCAGAGTTAACCCCTCATACCTCTCGAGGTTATGCGGCTCCACTATGTCTCCGTCCACTAGAACTATTTGGGAGACTCCGGCACGTGCAAGCCATACAGCGAGAGCAGACCCTATCGCTCCGGCTCCCACGATGCATACCTTGCTATCGAGAAGATTCTCAACCCTCTCTCTGTCATACCGCTGTACCCGGTCAAAATACCTCTTCTTTTCCTCGGGAGTCATCCCCGCTCCTTTGTTCCCGCTTTCCGTCATCTTTTTCCCCGTAGGATCGTACTCCAAGGAAATAAGCCCCTGTGTGATTTGCGCCTACGCGAGGTGGTCTCGGCAATTTTCACAAGTCTTGGGAGTAGTGAGTACTCTATGTACTCGGAGAATTCTCGGCTCTTCTCCGCAAGTAGGAGCATGTTTACGGAGAGCCTTCTAACTTCTTCCAGAAGCTCCGCGTAACCCTGCTCGCTCTCTTTCAGGCCTTTAGAGAGGGATGCAGGCGCGACTTCCTGTCCGTCGAAGACGAGGGGGTCGTAGCTAATAAGCCTGTACTCTACTTTTCGCAGGTCACCGCCTTCGACAGCATAGTGGGATACCTCTTTGCTGTAAGGATCAACTACCGCGAATATGAGGTAGGGATTTCTCAGCTGCTCAGCGGTAGACTTATCGAGAGACGAGAAGAATTGCGCCCCTCCCGGCCAATTGTGTGTGTGCACAATAACGGTGACGAGGAGCCGGGTACCTAGCTTTTCTCCAATAGCTTTCTCTAAAGATATGAGGTGTTCTAACGGGATCCTAGCATAGGCGGGCCCTGCTTCGTATCTATTAAGAAGAACCGGGATTAGCGCGAGCACTTCTACGCGATTCCCTAGAGATGGTTTGAGGCCCCCCAGCCACACTCCCGCGGCCTCGACCTTCTTGCGTAATGCCTCTTCAGCGATCAAGTCGATAAAGCCCAGGAAAGAACACTCGGGGTAGATTACGAGGATTTCCGACATATTACCGCCTAAGCTCGGGACAAGTATAGCCAGTTTCCTTTCTTATGAGTTTGAGAATAGAATGCAGGAAAGTCTCGAGGCTGGGCTGGCCGTGATGAGGGGGGCACACAAACCTGTACGTTCTCTCCCTTAACTTCTTCTTATTGTTGAGCAATCGGAACCAATTGATTATCCGTTGCAAATCTTCAGAAACCCACAGCTGGACTGGGTTCTCGCTGTCAGGTACAGGAGGTATCACGATTAAAGCCTTAAAGCCGCAAAACTCCCCTTCCCAAATCCATTCCGAGGATATAGAGCCTTCAATTGGACTAAACCCCAGCTTTGCAAGCTCTCCGGCGTACTTTTCCTTGAGTTTGAGGAAAGGGTCAGAAAGCCCTCGCCTTGCTCCCCCGAGATCTACCTCTCTGGGAGAAGCGGGTATGATTCTTGTCTCCGCGTAGCCACGGGGGAAAAGCTCCCCTAGGGAGCGATCCCAGGGGAGCTCTCGGTCGAGCGAATCCTTAGGTGTGCCAGAAGCATTCCCGGGGTCTATGCTTGCGAGAACGTCTCCCAGCGTCTCCCGCGATTCAACTACAAGGCGGTAGGATCTTCCAGTACCGGAGATACGAATGTCCAGGAAAATGTAGTTGGGAGGCAGGAGCACCTTGATGCGGACGTATCTCCCGTCTCGGAAAAGGTGATCGAGAGGGACGTCTAATGGAAGACGGTCCCCGTTTCTATCGAGCACGGCCGCGGTTCTTACCCTTAACTCCCTTGAGAGAACCTGGCCGAGAGTTTCGCTTCCTTGAGCGGTGATCTCGAGGCCTCCTAATCTCTCTTCTACTCCTAGGGAGCTTTTCCTGAATATTTCGACCCAGATGTAGTAGCCCTCGGCTTCCTGCCGGGTTTGCATCTGGCTTTCAGTCAGATGATCAAACGGTTATATTTAAAACTTTTTACTAAGAGGGAAAGCCGCGACCTCCTGTCTCGCTGACGCCTGGATCGACGAGGAGCTGTGCAGAGGAGCTGCGGAGAGGGTGCTGGGGTTCGCGAAAGGGTAGTTTAGGGAGTTAGGCGTCACTTAGCGTCGCTTGAAAGCAGGCTGAGAGTGCTGCTCGCGGTGGTTTACAGGAGCTTCACGCGGGGCGACTGGAGGGAGGAGAGCCACGTGGACTTCCCCGTGGTAGCGGAGGGCCTGCCCTGCACTTACCGGGAGAGGTGGGACCTTCTCTTCGCGGTGGTCGAGGGCTGGAAGGGGTCTGTGAAGCCCGCTGGGGAGCCCGTTAAGGCTGCGGTCCGGGTCTTGGAGGTCTCGGCACCCTCTTTGAGGCCGGGCTCCTGGGGCAGGCTGAGGGTGAAGGTAGGGGCAGGGGGTATGGTACTCGTCTCGGTTGAGGGGGACGTGAAGTGCCTCTTAGCTGATAGGCAGGTGGAAGGCGAGGGCGTGGTCGAGGTCGCCGTGAAGCCGAAAACAGCGGGCGAGGTACCGGTGAAGGTCGTCGTCGCCCTTAACATCTTCGAGGACGCGCTTCAGCGGGCCAGCGAGCTCGGGATGGCCACGGACTACGGCAGAGTGCTTAAGAGCAAGGAGTAGGGGCCTTTGAGGCTGAGAGGGCTCTTACGGGCGCGGTTCAGGTTTATAGGGCTCGGAGCTCATCGTTAAGCTAGAGGGTGGGCGCATTGTCCTCGAACCAGCCGCGGCTAAGCTCTTCGTGAGTTTAGGCGGGGACGAGCTTGAGAAGATCCTGCAGGAGGCTAAGGAGCCCTCGGGAGGGCTGCAGAGATTAAAGAAAGGCTATGTTGAAGTCTCTATCAATGGAAGAAGTAGGACGGTCACGGAGAAGCTGGGAAGGGGGGGATAAGGCACCTTGAGCCGAGGAAACCTTGTAGTTGGGGTAGCTGCATAAGTGCTACGCGGTGTCTATTCGTGAGTTTGAGCAAAAGTTTATATTCCAGGGTTGCGTTATCCTTCCACGATGAGTAATAAGGGTAAAGCCGAGCCCAAGCTGGGGTTCATGGAGGCTGTGCTACTCTATGTAATGTGCAAGGAGGCCATCAACAATAAGAGTAAACTAAAGGAAGGTTTCACGGTGAAGGAGCTCAGCAAAATACTGATGAAATCTGAGTCTAGAATCCGGTACCTACTCAACAGGCTCAAGGAGAAAGGATTCGTGAGCGACATTCCAATAGAGTTTGGGGAGGGGAGACCGTTTTATGTCCTGGGCGAGCCGTGGACAGGGGGGATAAGCCCGCTGTTTGAAGACTTCTCACGTGAAGTCATTGAGAAAATAGTGGTTCCCGGAGGGGGGGTCGAGAAAAAATGGTACCTCAAAGTTTTACCTGAAGATGGCAAAAGCATAGCAGAGGAGGTTCTTAAAAGGTTGAGGAAAGCATGAATGCTAGCCAAACTATGAAAACCTACTTTTTTTCTGAGTACATTAAAAGATACAAAGTGCTTGAGTTAGAGTACTTTGATGGGTCTTTGACTCCTCCATACCCTTACGCTCATATGAGAGTGCAAGTTACTGACATGGCTTACGACAAGGTCTATCTAACCATCAAAGATACGACCGGGAAGAGGCTGCACGGGGAGCTTAAATTCTCTAATGGCCTCAAACCATTTACCTCTTCCTCAGTAGCAATAATACTACCTGATAAAGAGGAACCGCTTATGCGGTTTTTCTCTTTTAACATGCCGAACGAAAAACTCGAGGTCTTTATACTCAAACATTTTCAAAATTTTCACAAAATTCCTCCAGAAATTTGTGTTGAACCGCGACAATGTACCATCCTCTCTTGCACCCCGCCCCTGCGGGAGTACATCCGGGGAGTTGTAGGACTCGCGAAGAAGCTGGACAAAGGAGTATTCCGAGTACGCACGCTTGATATGCTCGGGGCAAGGGTCGAAGTGAGTGCCGACCGCGATCCCCATGACAAAGAGAACATAGAGGTCAGAATTTATCTGCCTTGGAATAAAGTAGTAAAGGCCACAGTCAAGGGGATTCTGAGAGAAGGACTGGAGGGAGTCCCGATGGTCGAGTGGCAGGTGTGGAGCTATGACCGACGAGTGGCGCGTTATCGTTGACTTAGGAATACCCGCAGAGGTTCTAGGCTTTCTCCCTAACCTGAAGGCTGATTCCCTTAGTCAACCCCTCCTGGAGAGCTGGGAGCAGGCTCTGAGAGCTATTAAAAATAATGGGGCAGTAGCTGCGATCCCTGTTTTGAGCGAGGCTGGCGCGGACGTTGCTCTACCCGGGCTCGAGCCTAAGGAGACCGTGGCGATACTGACGCCCCTGGTGAACCCCCCAGACTGCAGCCAGGTGGACAGCGAGGGGGATCTTGTTCGGGAGCTATGCCCCACCAGGGGCTACGAATGCCTTAATAGCATGCTCAAGAAGCTGGCAGAGGTATACGCCGGAGTAGTTGTAGACCTCACGGACTTCTATGAATTCTCAAGCGAGCATGGCTACTTCAGCTGCGTTTGTGAAAAGTGCATGAAAGAGTACGAGGGCGAGCTGAGGGAGGTCATAAAGGATAGCGAGCGCGAGCTAAAGGAAGCGTCTTCAGGAGCTCTCTCTCCCGAGGACGTTCTAGAAAAAGTGCAAGCGGGAGCCCTGAAAATCCTGGTTAAAAGCAAGAGCGAAGATGGTTATATACCACACCAGGTTATGCCCACTCATAATCTTTCAAGGCTTTTGAAAATAGTAGAGGCTTCTGCCCCCGACGCTTCTCGTGAACAGGTAGCGTGCGCTTACCTCTTCGTCAAAGCTAGGGATAGGGTGTGCGCCAAGTTCGTAGGCAAGGCGCTTAAAGAAGCTGGAGGCAGCTACTCAGCCGTCGCGGTCGAAAGCGATATCCACAGTATCGTGGGGTGCTCCGCCCGTGGCTTCATAGAGCAAGGTTTAGAAGTGTGGGTCGGGAGGCTGGTGTCGGAGTACCAGGGTGCCACTATCAGGTTCTACAACCTGCCTCGCTGCCGCTACCTGGTTAACTCGTTCAACTTCCTCATCTGGCACTACCTGGAGCTCTTGAAGCTGCAAACCCCCCTAATCGAGGTCTCTAGGCAGAAGCTCATGAATGCGTGGCAGCAGCTTAGCGCGGCTGTTTCGACGTACTGGAGGCCCGCGAGCAAGCCGCCCAGCGGCATGAGGTACGCCTTGCTCGGGTGGCCTCCTGAGGCCTTGACGTTCATGCGACTAACCGTTGAGCACCTAGTCTACAGGTACGATACTCTTCTTCAAGCACTCGAAGCACAGGATCTTCTAGATAGAGAGGGCGACCTCTTAATGGGGGCGCCTTAACCTCCGAGCGCCGCCACCTCCTCGACCGCCCCCTCCGCCTCGTGCTCCGAAAGCATCAGCAGCGCGAAGCCGCCTCTCAGGTTCACACGCCCGGCGAAGAACCTCGCGAAGTCGACTAGCTTGAAGAGGTCGGCC
>NZ_JBMFLX010000047.1:0-9398 GCF_049970975.1 Infirmifilum sp.
CCCCATCTTCTTCCAAGATCCCTTCTTTCACTGTCCGCCTCTCTCTCACAGCGTAGATGATTGACCCCGCCACAGTAACTAGGCCCAGGATAAGGCTAGTATAGCCCACCTCGTTCCCATACGCTAAGGCTAATAGAGAGAAAAAGATTGTATAGAAGCCTAGAACAAGGGAAATCCTAACCAACGGGGACATCCTCACCGACCAGCTCACTGGCCCTATGGCATAGTACTCTCCTGTGGTTAATCTGAACAATAGGCGGTGGCTCGGTAAAGCACTTCTCAATGGCAAATGGGCACCTATCCGCGAAGACACAACCCTTTCCTTGGATCCTGCTCCTTGTGCTTAGTAGCAGGATCTTCCTTAGCTTTTCATCATCTCCCCTCCTGGACAAACTGGGGGCTATGCTTAGCAGGATCTTGGAGTACGGATGAATAGGCTTTGCAAGTATCTCGGATGCGAGGCCCTCCTCAACTACATGGCCCTTGTACATCACGAGAAGCTTATCCTGGGGATCGGAGATGTACTTGACGGAGCTCAGCTCGTGAGTGATGTAAAGTATGTTCATTCCCATCTGGGATCTTAGGCTTCTCAGAAGGTTAAGTATCGAGGCCTTCATCGAGACGTCTACCATTGAGATCGGCTCATCGGCCACAAGGACTTCCGGATTGGGAATTATAGCCCTAACGATGCAAAGCCTCTGCCTCATACCCCCTGAGAGATGATGCGGATACTTGTTAAGGAAGTATTCAGGAGGAGTGATATTTGCAAGCTCCAGGAGCTCTATAACTCTTTCCTTAACCTGGTTTCTGCTGAGTCCCTTTTCGTACATCTTTACGACGGATGCAAGCGTTTCATAGACTGTTTTGACGGGGTTAAGAGCTGCGTAAGGATCCTGGTATACATACTGTATCTTCTTCTTGATCTCCATGAATCGCTTAGGCGGCTCCATCCATGGATCAACACCTTTGTAGAGTACCTTTCCCGATGTTGGTTTTTGGAGTAAGGCAACGACGCGTCCCAGAGTAGTTTTACCGCTACCACTCTCCCCTACGATGTTAATTATCTGGCGGGGTCTTAGCTCGAGGCTTGTCTTGCCTAGGGCTTCAACGCTTCTCCTACGTGTCTTGAAGACCACGCTCACCTCGTTGAGGCTCTCAATAACTTCATCCCTTGTAGAGGTGGCATGCGACACGTCTATCACCTAGCTTCAACATTGGGGGCTCAACCCGTTTACAAATATCCTTAACATAGGGGCACCTAGGATGAAATACGCATCCCTGGGGTTTATGCCCAACGAGAAGACTGGGCGGGTTACCTGGGATAGATTTGACTTCCTCGCTGGATTTGTCCGTTGTTATAAGTGAATCGATGAGCGCCTTCGTGTATGGATGCAGTGGGTCTTTGAGTACCTGCTCGATGGAGCCAACTTCCACTATTTTTCCACCATAGTATATGGCGATCCTGTGTGCGAGGCCTATAAGGCTCTCAACGTCATGCGTCACGTAAACCATGGTGGTCCCGTACTTAGTGTTTATTTCCTTTAGATTAGCTACGATGGATCTCTGCGTTATCAGATCGAGAGCTGAAACCGGCTCATCGAGTAACACGAGTTCAGGCTGAGTGGACAGGACAAGGGCTATTACGACCCTTTGCTTCATCCCCCCGCTAAGCTGGTGTGGATAAAGGTTCAGGACATTGGGGTTAAGATGCATAAGCTCGAGGTATTGTATGGCTCTATTCTCCATCTCAACCTTGTCAAGGTCAGGGTAATGAGAGCTCAACGTCTCATAGAAGTGGTCACGCACCCTGTAGAAGGGGTTCAAGGAGTTCTGAGCCGCCTGAAAGACAAATCCTATCCTAGTGCCGAGAAGCCTTCGAAGCTCGACATCGGGGAGCTTCAAGAGATCTACGTTTCTGTAGAGAACCCTTCCAGACCTTACGATAAAGTTCAAGGGTCCTACACGGGTTATGGCTTGTAAAAGGGTGGTCTTGCCGCTCCCACTCTCTCCTATTATGCCTAGAAGCTCTCCCTGCCTAACCTCGAGGGATACGTTGTCCACAGCTCTTATGAGCCCCTCCCTTACCAAGTAGTCGGCCGTAAGATTCTCGATGAGAAGTATAGGTTCACTCATAGGCTTTCAACCTCGGTATCCAAGTTTCCTCAAGGTACCTAGCGAATTGCGTGAAAGACCACTCGGTCATTATTATAGCAGCCAGGGGCGAGAACCAGTGCCAGAACCCGGAAGGTATGAAAAGGGAGCGCGCCTGGAAATAGGCGACGTTCAGCATTGTCCCCCAGTTGTACGGTGACCATGGCATGAGCCCCAGGAAAGATATGCCGACAACAACGAAGATTGCGCCTCTGAATAGCCTTATGTACTCGATCGCTATGTATGGAGCCACCAGGGGCAAGACCTCCCTGAATAGTATCCTCAGCCTGCTGAAGCCCAGCCCCCATAAAGCCTCCACGAAAGCCTCACCTTTAACCTGTATTATCCTGGCTCTCAATCCTCTAGCGAAGCCTGGCCACATGGTGAGCGAAGCTGTCGCGGTCACTGTTACCGGGTCAAGCTTCCCAAATATGCTCGTAAGTATTAGGATCAGTGGGAATGAAGGAGTCAGCAGTATTATGTCTGTAAGTGTCATCAGTACGCCGTCAATGTAGCCGCCCGCGTAGCCTGCTAGAAGACCTATAACGGCTCCGATACTTATAGCGATTGAGGCTGTCACTAGCCCTGAGAAGAGTACGTCGCGCGATCCCAAAATGACTTGTTTAAAGATGTCTCTACCCATATGATCCGTCCCCAGCAAGTGTTCTAAAGAGGGAGGGCTGAAGATCTTCGTGGAGTCAACCTTTATATCCCTGAGGGGGTCTATGAGAAATTGACCCAGAAGTCCCGCGGCCACGAAGAGTACAACCCCTATGAAAGCGAAGCTTGAGGTCCAGCTTCTCGCTAAACCCTTAAAAAAGTATTTAGTGCCTTCGAACCTACTCATAGAACCTCACCCTTGGGTCGAGTAACGGGTAAAGTAGATCCGTAACCATGTTTGCAAGCGTCAGGAGGAAGATCTGTGTAAGGAAGAGCCCCTGGAGGAGGATATAGTCGTGTCCATTATAGCCTTCAAGGAACAGATAACCCATCCCTTTATAGGCGTATATCTGCTCTATGATCAACGCGCCACCCAGAATCAAGCCAAACGCGATAGCTAATCCAGCGACCATTGGTAGTAAGCCAGCCCTCGCAACATACTTCCTCACTATTATCCTGTCGGGTATACCGCGGGCTTGGGCGAATAGTACGTAATCCTCTCCTAGGACTGAGACAACGGTATAACGCATAACCATGTACCAACCGGCCATCGCAGGAATTGCGTAACTAAGGGTTGGCAGCACAGCATGCCTGGCGACACTAAGTATGTACTCGGGGTAAAAGCCCGGAGTCAGCGAGGGGTCTGCTGTCCCGTAGACAGGGAATAATCTCAAGTATACTCCGAGAAAGAAGACGAAGAACAGGGAAAATAGATAGCTTGGTGTTGAGTCAAGAACCGTGAATAGTGTTAGCAGTGCTGCGTCTGTCTTTTTCTCCCTCCTTAGTCCACTAAAGGCCCCGATTAGTCCTCCTAGGACGAAGCCTATCAGTATGCCTGGAACAGCTACCAGTAGAGTCCATGGGGCGCTCTCCGCTATAAGCTCCACTACAGGCTTGTCGTATACTATTGATCTTCCCAGATCTCCTCTGGTGATGTGGCTCAGATAAAAGAAGTACTTCTCGTAGAGGCTTGCATTCAGCGGTACTAGGAGGTACATTGACTTGGCGGTCTCGTAGGCCTGAGTATAGGGCATGTTATACTTGATTATGAACTCCCTGGCCTTGATCTCTATGGGGTCGCCTGGCATGTTGGCAACTAGTAGGAAGGATACGTGGAAAGCGAAGATCAAGGTAGCAATGGCATAAGCTGAGCGACGCAAAACATAGCTCTTAAAAGAAGCCATAAAAACACCAGAGAAAAAAATAATTTATTTTTTTCAATATCCTTTATCCCGAGACAGGCTTTATAATGCCTTTGCGTATCATCAACACTATCATTTTTGGCTCGCCGCCGCCGATCCAGGCCGAGTATATCGGGTTGTAGCCGCTGATCCACCCTGTAGCCCTGATCCCGTCTACCGCAAGCCACATCATCTTCTTCTGGAAGTAGCCTATACCTGGGAGCCACTCGTTAGTTATGTAGGCTAGCGTCTTGAGTATCTCCTTCTTCCTTGCCGGATCATTCGTCTGCATGTACTCAGTAATAAGCTGTTTGGTGTCGTACTTCTTACCATCGATCTCGATGACGGGCCAACTGCCGTAGCCCATCCACCGTGGTGGTGCCGGCCATCCGAGGTCGCCGTAGATGGAGATATACGGGTTTATCGGATCCGCTATGTAATTCATTATTATTATGGTTCGTACGTCAGCCATTATGTCGTAGTCCCCGCTGTCATATACCTCCCAGATCTTGCCCAACGGTATTGGGTCGTAATTCACCACGAACCCGAAGTCCTCGAGTATGGACTTGAGAGCCTCGGCGGGCATGCTTTTCTCCTTGTCTGGGACATACGCTCGAAGCCTTATCACGAAGGTCTTTCCGTCAGGGCCAACCCATTTCCCGTCTGCGCCGCGCTTAAAGCCGATCTCTTTGAGGAGTGATTCGGCCTTGGCTGGGTCTATGGAGTATTTTGTAAAGCCGGCTAGCTCGGACTCGGTGAAAGCGAGGTTAAGGTAGGAGGGCATTATGCCTATCTGGTACTCGACGGGTATGACGTACTTCCCGAATGTTAGCTCGGCGATCTTCTTGGTATCAATTATATATGCGAGGGCCTTCCTAAATCTAACATCGTTATATGGCCATTTCCTGAAGTTGAACATAAAGGCGTATTCGGCTGGGTCGTAGCTTATTCCTAGGACCAACTTTCCTCCAAGCTGCCTCAGTGAGGCATTGATAGCATCCAGCATAGCCTGCGGAGTAGGCACCTGTCTGAAATCAGTCAATCCTGCGGACATAGCGGTCCAGATGACTTCTTGGCTCGTCAACCTAGGCGTTAGCACGAGCCTGTCGAAGGTGAAAGCGTCAGCCATGTAGTGCTTGCTGAACTTCTCAAGGATTATAGCGTCGGGCGTCTCCTTTACAAACTTGTACGGTCCTGTCCCTATAGGCGTCATAGGCTTTGAGATCTTCTCGGTGAGGGCCTTGAGCTGGTCGTCATACGGCTTGCCCTGTCTCCTCAGATCTATTATCTTCCTGGCCTCGTCCAAGTACTGGCCGAAAATGTGGTAGGGGGCCACCTGGTACTCCTGCAAGAACTCGTTAACCATCGCCGGTGTCCACGGTTTGTTAGCCTCAAGCCTCATGGTGTAATCATCTATAATGTTTATCTTCTCGACCTCGAGCAGCCAGCCGTATAGAGCCTGCCTGAGAATAAGGAATGTCTCAACGTCTTTTGCGGTGAATGGCTTCTCGTCATGCCACAGGACTCCCTTCCTCAGCCTGATCTCCAATACTTTACCGTCGACCTTCCAGCTTTCAAAGGCTGCGGGGATCCACTCGCCACTGTCGACTATCACGTAGGCTCCAGGCTCATAAATGTACCATCTGACCTCGGCTAAGCCATCCCATGATCCGAAGGGGTTGCCATGCCATCCCATCCAGTAGGCTGGTATTCTCAGCTCGTGAACTTTTTGCTGTGACTGTGGAGTGGACGCGGGTGGTCGCATCATAAGTAGGGCAGCGGCCACAATCACTACTATGATGACTCCAACTGCTATTAGAAGAGTCGTCCTTTTCATGCCCTTAACCTCTTTTGCATTCATATGCTACTCAAAAATGGTAGCTAAACAGTTATATTTATACTTTACTACCAATCACTAATATAATGTAATGTCATGCAAATACACTTCAAAAGTTTTTAAATATCAGAATATATTACCCTTGATTAAAAAACACAAAAGGGTTAACTAGGCGATTACTTTAATACGTATACCTTCAAAGTCCTCATAAATCGCTCCTTTTCCGCCCACAGATATACGTCCATATTTATCTGTATCCACAATAATTGAAGTTATGTTCCTCAACTTATCAATCTTATAGTCAACAAGCACACCCTTAACCACCTCGTACCTACGATCTCGAACCCAGAAACCCTCAATCTCCACTACAAGGGGTACCCCTCTCTCCCTAGCTTTAAGGAACAAGCCTATTACGCGGGCGAGAGTTCTGTAAGTCTTTTGCTTCCAGGTTATCGGGTTCTCATAGAGAGTCTCTGACGACTCTAGCATCCCAAGATAATACTCAACTATAATCGAGAGAATCTCTATATCTTCGACAACGTATGCAAACATGTTCTCCCTGTTCGGGGAAGGCTTCACTATGACCGCTCTCTTCAAATCTGATATGAAGAGCGAGGGGGCGAACGTAGGCTTATACCTCAGCTCATCTACCAGTTTGTACATTTCCTCGAAGGTCTTATCAGTGATAATTAAACACAAGGATAAACCCTCAAGCTTAGACCTAACAGCCTGCGTACTGGCGAGTCTCCTAAATAGATCTGGATATGTGAACACTAGTAACTCGTCCTCAGTAGACAACACCAGGTTTTTCACCTCCGAGAGCACCCCTCTTTCACCTTTCACAAGCCAGATCGCTCCCTCAGTCAACTCCTCGACTCCCCGCCTAGTCAAAGTATTGATCAAGGAAAGAGTTTCATCGAGTAAGCCCGTCAATGCCTTATACTCGCCCTCAAGGTAATCACGGAGCGCTATCTCAGGATTTATCAAGGAGACACGTAATGGCTTCGTACGGCTTACCTTTACAAGACCTTTCGCTTGCAGGCTTTCCATCACGTCATACAGGCGTGGCTGTGGGATCTTGGCTGCCTTTACAAGATCCATCGAGGACAGGGACCCGTATTTAAGCAAGGTCACGTAAACCCTTGCCTCGTAGCTGGAAAACCCCAGTCTTCTAAGCCTATTCATGATCTCTTGGTCCATCATGCCTGTCACCTATGGGTAGAACCACCTACAAACTAAAGTCGGATATAGTTTTAAATTAATATACATTAGTGAAAATGAACAATTGATGATTATTTTTCTCTACAATTCGAGACCTCTAATCTTTTGCCCCTCCAGGCTACTCTTAGTTTTACTCTCAGCGCGTCGCTGCATAAGGGTTCCTGTTCAAGCTCGTCTCCGTTAATCCTCAGCCCTAATAAGCCATGAAGGACCACCATCCATATACCCCCCGCCGCTGCCACGTGAAAGCCCCCATCACTGTTAGCGTAAAGGTTTTCAAGGTCTGTCTCGAGGCTTTTCCTGAAAAGGTACTCCCATTCCGGCTTCCTTAGGAGCAGTGCAGCGAGAGTGTAAACAGGTAGGGATAGGGACGACTCGTTTGTCGTCAAACGGAAGTAGTAGTCATAGTTTGCCTCCAGCATATCCCTATTCGACCCACCAAAGATATTTTGCAAAACGAGGGCGAGCACAACATCAGCCTGCTTGACCACTTTAGATTTTGCGGCCTGAGACAATTCTTCCATGGAAAGCCTCCTTACCAGAGAGTTAACCCTTGGGAAATCGGACAAGTCGAAGAATCCGCTAAACTCCTCGATAACCTTACCCTTACGCCTGCCTAGGAAAATCCTCGAGGCGATCCTTCGCCAGTTTTCGGCCTCGTCCAAGCTCACATTTAAATCGCGTAGTAGCTCCTTGTAGCGATCATCGCCGAGTACTCTCTCGACGTGGTGTGCCGCGAGCTCAAGGTTGAGCTTTGCAGTGTAATTGGTGTAATATGAGTCGTCAACGTTGACATGATACTCATCTGGTCCAATCACCCCCCTTATGCTGTACGACTCCTTTGTTTCGTCGTATGTAACGCGGCTTGCCCAGAACCTTGCCGTCTCTACCAGTAGCTTCAACCCACATTTCCTCATAAACTCCTCGTCTCTCGTCACTCTATAATAAAACTCAAGAGCTAGAGCTATATCCGACGTGACATGGATTTCCTGTTCACCCGTGAGTATCTCAACACATTTACACTGTGTTAGATCGGTCGGGATAAGCCTAGGCGTCGACTCATAGCCATCGTCGACCCCCTCCCATGGGAAACGGGCACCCATGAAACCCGTTCTCGCAGCGTACTCCATAGCCTGTTTAAGGGTGCGACACCTATACTCGAGCACCCTTCTCATCGCCTCCGGGTAGAGTAATGAGAGGAATGATGCAAGGTAAAGATCCGTGTCCCAGAAAATATGTCCTCTATATCCATGGCCGTGGAGCCCCCTCGTGGAAATCATGAGTTCCTCCACGCTATCGTCTATGAGCTGTAGAAGGTGATAGGCGTAAAACGTCACGCCACCTGCCATGTACTCGTCACCACTCACTTCCAGCCCTATGCGGTCCCATCGACTTCTCCAAGCCTCAACGTGGGATCTCCTCAAATCCTCCCAATCCCTTGCATCCGGAATGCTTTCCCCGGCTGCGCCAAGCAAGGCAAGCTTTGTCACATTTATCTCCTTACCTTTTATGATGAAGCCAGAGGATCTGTTAGTCACGAAGGGTAGAGGTTCTGATCCTTCCTGGATTTTAACGATTATCCTCAACCACAACTCTCTCCCATCCCGCAGCTTGTAGCTTACACGCACTTCATCACGGCCGAAATCCGTCCTAGCCCTGACGAGATGCTCATAGTACGTCTCGCTCCCCAGGAAAGGGTTCAACGGGTCGTCAACCCCTATAACTAGGCTCATCTCCGAGCCCGACACAACGTTGATTCTCTGAGCATAGAGGTTCCTGTAAAGCAGGTGCGCCAAACTCTCACTCGAGTAACTTACACCCCCTTGGAGCACGCCCTCTACGCGTAGTAAACCTTCCCGCATATCCAGCCTTCTAACCAGGTGTTGTATCTGAGAGCCCGCGCCCACCAAGTAGTTCCCGTTTAGCCTGGGCAGGACAACTAGCTCCCTCCTCCATATAGGAACGTCCTCATAGAAACCAGCTAAATACGACCCTGCGGTAGAAGAGGGTGCAAAGTCGAGATCGCCACGCACCCCTATCCTCCCATTAGCCAACGTGAGAAGGGTTCCTATCCAGCCCTCCTTGTCAGCTTCATACCCCTCGACCTCTAGGGAAAATGGTCTCACCTTGACCCGCATAGGCCCAACATCACCTCCGGGTCGACAAACCTGAAGGACTCAATTACGAGCCGTGCGCCATACCCTAGGAGCCTTTTATCCTTATACCCTACAGGAATAACTCCAGCCTCAAGAGCAGCTCTGATACCCGAGGGTGCGTCATCTATTGCGACAGCGCAGTCGAACTCTCCAGCGGCCCTTAAGCCATTCCTAAACACTTCGCTCTTAGTA
>NZ_JBMFLX010000048.1:0-9334 GCF_049970975.1 Infirmifilum sp.
GGCTATGGTAATTTTTCACATATTATTAAATCGCCTAACCCGTTTGGACTGCTGAATATATCCAACCTCTACGGAAATATAATGGTAACCAGACATGTTCAAGGTCGCAGTAGTTAACTCGCGGTCGTTTGGAGTTAACGCTCCCGATTTATTAGACAAGCTTCGACAGCATGCCCAGGTAGACTTCATAGACTTGGATAAGAAGCTGCGCGGTAAGGATTTAGCTGAGAAACTCAGAGGCTATCACTTTATAATAGCTAGTGTCACGCCCTATTACGACGCTGAGTTTTTCAAAGTGAATAAAGATGTTCTCCTAATAGCCAGGCATGGTATAGGTGTGGACAACGTTGATCTTCAAGCCGCTACAGAGGAGGGAGTTATAGTTACTCGTGTTCCAGGTTACAAGGAAAGAGATGCTGTAGCAGAGCTCGCAGTGGCTCTATGTTTAAGCGTTGTTCGAAAGGTATGTCAGAGTAACAATATGGTGAGGCAAGGAAAATGGTCTGAAAGAGGAAAAATCATAGGCTTCAACATTTCTGGTAAGACTGTTGGAGTGATAGGTATAGGTAATATTGGAGGAAGAGTTGCCGAGATATTTTCGAGGGGGTTTAATGCTCACGTTCTTGCTTACGATCCTTTCGTAAATCCTGAATATGCGGAGAAGCTTGGTGTAAGGCTTGTTGACTTTGAAACCCTACTAAGAGAATCAGATATCATTATGATACACGCTCCTCTTACAAAGGAGAACTATCACATGATAAGTGATAAAGAGTTTTCAGCTATGAAACAAGGGGTAGTTATAGTCAATGCCGCCCGCGGAGAACTAATAGACACTCAGGCCCTGATAAGAGCGCTCGAGAGCGGTAAAGTGGCAGGAGTAGGCCTCGACGTAATAGAAGGAGAGCCTATAGACTCCTCTCATCCCATACTCAGATATGAAAACGTGGTCATTACTCCACATATTGGGGCCAATACACGGGAAGGTTTACGGGGAATGGATGAGTCAAACGTCGATGCTATACTTAAGGTAATGAGGGGTGAGCCCCCGACTGAGTATATTGTGAACCCTCAGGTTCTCAGCAAAAGGACACGTGCGAAAATCGCAATTAAATAATTATATTGTTTTTGTTTTCTAATTTGCTAAATACGGGCTTTATGTGCTCGAGTAATTCTTTGAAAAGCCGATAACTTTCCCTGTAAATTCTAACATTCTCCTCTATTGGAGTGAATACTTTAGCTATTCTTGCTTTTTCAAGTGAAGTTTTTCTAACATCATTTATTATATTTGTAGCTTTCATCCCGATAATGGTTGCTCCCCACAGGGCTGCATCAATAGCCTCAACTTTTTTAACGGGTATTTCTAGAACGTCTGAGATTATTTGCAGCCATAAATCAGACTTTGCTCCACCTCCAGTGATTCGTAGTTCTTTTATCTCTAATGAGTTTTCCTCTAAGGCATCTTTAACTGTTTTTAAGTTGAAAGCAACACCCTCCATGAAGCTTCTAATTATGTGATTCCTCGTATGATTTTCACGTAGTCCGAATAAAACACCAGAGGCCTTGTTCCCGTATTCTGGAATGCGCTCGCCTGAGATAAAAGGCAGAAAGATAAGCCCATCTGAACCAGCAGGAGCCATCATCGCCTCTCTCGTCAAAGCATCGTAGGGGTCTACTCCTATCTCTTCAGCTGCCAATTTTTCGAGGATTGCCAAATTGTCGCGGAACCATTTTAGCACAACACCTGCATTGTTCAGCGCGCCTCCCGGTAGCCAAGTCCCTCGGAAAGCGTAATAGGTCTGAAAACGCATTTTGCCTGACTTATCTAGAATCGGAGTCTCGCTAGCGACTCTTATCATCGTGCTCGTAGAGAGGTGCGATGAGCCGATATTTTCTCCAAGGGCTCCCTCCCCGATTGAGACGGAGCCTCCATCAAATACGCCGGGAATTACGGGCACGGGATTTTTGAGTCCTAACTGGCTTGCAATTTTCCTATCTAGCTCGCCAATTATTTCGTCTGGCTCAACGAGTTCTGGGAGCTTTGAAGAATCCAGGTCAAGCTCACGGACAACCTCCTCATCCCACGTTAAGGTTTCCAAGTTCAAGAGCTGCGATCCAGAAGCAGCACTCTTTTCAAAGACAATTCGTCCTGTAAGCCTGTAAATAACGTACCCCTTGACATCAAGGAAGTATTCTACCTTATCATATATCTCGGGTTTCTTTTTTCGGAGCCAGTAAATCTTTGGTAGCTGGTAGACATATATTGAAGGGCAACCCGTGCGTCTGTACAGCCACGAGGGCTGTACCTTTGAATACATCTCTTGTAGTGTCTCCGTAGGCCTTCTGTCAAGCCATGTCATAACGCCTGTTAGAGGCGTACCCGTGTCGTCTATACCTACCAGGCCAAATAAATAGCCTGAAAATACGATACCCTCAATTTCGGCATTCGTATGTTTAAGCAATTTTTTGGACAGTTCTAAAAATAAATTTACGAGCCCCTCGGGAGAGTGTTCAGCGGCTTTAGGCTCAACTCGAAGAATCGGAACCTCACTTCTGAGAAAATCAAGAAAGTTACCGGATTCGTCAACAAGTGCTACCTTTAAAGTGGTTGTGCCAAAATCAGCTGCCAAGAAAGGCATTCGAGTTGACCCTCGGATCTACAAGGACTCTAGGAATAACCTGAAGAGTTTTTGTTCGCCGCGACGTAAATGTTCACTCAGAGTGGCCTTCGAGATTTCGAATTCCTCTGCTAGCTCGCTCAAAGAGATCTTGCGGGGCCAATCATAGTAGCCCAGCGTATATGCCTTCTTGAGAATATTTCTCTGTTGGGGTGTTAATATGTCGGAAATTGCTATTTTCAAGCTTAGCTGACCTGTATTCCTAATTGCTGTATTTAAAGGGAGCCGTTCGAGAAGAATAACATCTCCATGTCTAGAGAGGTTAAAGGTAATCTCCTTAGGCTTTTCTTTGGAAACGATGTAGAATTCCCGTATTCCGCCTTTGAGAACATAAGGGAAAAAGGTAAAACGATTTGATTGGAGTGTATATTTGTAAAACTCGCAAAGACTTTTTTGCACCGCGAGAGTCAAAGAATATTTCTTCTTATAGAGTATTTTATAGTCTATTACACCCGGGTTGTTCCTCAATTTCCCCATTATTTCCTCAAAGACGCTTGTTTTTCCTGGGAACTCAACATGTACAAGTGTAGTTGAAGCATCCTTTGCAAGACTAATACCCTCAACATAAACAATGACGCCAGGGATTCTGCTAATCTCAGCGAGAACACTCCTATAAGGCTTCATTATTATTTTGTAGGCCGACAAATGTTCTCGGCCTTGGGGCTCTGTTTCTTCGAGAGGCGTGGTAAGTACTTTCATCAATCTTCTTGTTCAATGCTTTCATATAAACCTACTCCGTTTGGTATAATAAATAAAGAAAGGGGCTTAAAATGGAAATTTGATGCCACTGGAAAAGCTCTACGGATTATTCCCTCCCTTAATAACCCCATTCACACGTACAGGCCAACTAGACCTGGAAGCATTGGCTCAGGTTCTTGAGTTTACAAAGCCATTTGTTCATGGCTACTATCTATGTGGCAGCTATGGTCAGGGTCCGTTAATGGATCTAGAACAAAGAAAAAAAGTTGTAGAGAAAGTTATAGAAGAAGTAAGTGGGTCTAAGAAGATTATCGTCCATGTAGGTAGTCCATCTACCGATTCGACGATTGAGCTGGCGAGACACGCGGAAGAAGCTGGCGCACATGCAGTTGCTAGTGTTCCACCATTCTACTATAAGCATGCTGAGGAAAGCGTCTTAAAATTCTTCGAAGAACTTGTAAACTCGACATCACTGCCTGTCTACGTCTACAATAACCCTCCACGCGTAGGATATCCTGTCACCCCGGATCTCTTGGCTAAGCTAAAGAGTTTAGGTGTGAGGGGAATAAAGGATAGTAGTTTCGACGTCATAAACTTCATTAATTTTTCTATCTACGCGGGTGATGATTTCGACATAGTAATTGGGACGGAGGCCCTTATGTTACCTACGTACGTGTTGGGTGCGAGAGCATATATTCCTGGAATGTCAAACTATCTACCAGAACTTGTTTTCGAACTCTTCAATAAATTAGAGCAGGGAGACTATGCTCGTGCACGAGAGATACAGTTTAGAGTGAACAGGCTCCGTGAGGATCTACACAAATTAGGGAATCCCATTACCTTAACGTATCTAATATGGAATCTGAGAGGTATTAAGAAGAGCTTTCCTAAAAAACCCTTTTTACCAGCTAAGGAAGAACAAACGGAAAAATTAAAAATTCTTTTATCTGATTTTCTATAAACTCAACCCTAACGCGTTTGGCTTAAAAAAGATTACTCACATAAAACAAATATTTCTCGGTATGAGCATCAAAACCAATAAGACAACTATAGCTCTCGGCGTCATCCTCGTCGTAGTTTTACTGGGTGTTGTATTCTTCTTTCTCACTCGACCACCAGCTCAACCAACGCAGCAGCCAACAACTCCCCCTGCAGCTACCACCAGGCCAAAGCTGGTTATCTGGGGTAGAGCCACTTTCACTCCTCCACAGATGTATTGGGTTGAGAAAAAGGTCCGAGAATGGGCCGACAAGAATAATGTCGACGTAGAGATTACTTGGCTCGCAGTGGCTGATATCGGAAAGAAACTCATCGCCGCTGTGGAGGCAGGGAATCCTCCCGATGTTGTAATAAACGGGCACCCCGTGGCGATTTTCGCTGAAAAGGGATTACTGGTGCCTATAGATGACGTTGTAAAGAAACTAAACGAGAGTGACATATATGAGCTTAAACTCAAACAGTGCTCCTGGGGCGGCCACTACTATTGTATATCTACTATGTTCGAGGCCACATGGTTGCATGTTAGATGGGATATAGTTGAAAAGGCTAATGCTCAAGACTTATTCCCATTAAAAACCCTTGACGACTTCTACATAGCAGCTAAAAGACTACACCAGGTTGAACCAGGAGTATATGGTGTAGGGCTGCCTCTTGGGCTGAACGGGTATGATACTTGGTGGACATTCCTCCACTTCTGGGGAGGTTACGGCGGTGGGATGTTAACGGAAAGATCGGTTAAAGGAGTAATAATGGATAAGGAACCCTACAGGGAGGCTCTAAAGAAAGCTTTCGAGATTGAGAGAAAGATATGGACCGAGGGGCTTACGCCTCCAGACAGCGATCAGTGGGTCGATGTTTCCAATAACAATGCGTTCATCCAGGGTAAAATCGCGATGACTATGAACCCTGCGAGTATCTATTACGCTCTTATGACGCAGAACCCGAAGTTGGCTGCTGTAACAAAGCTATTCCTGCTCCCCGTATCTGTTGACTGTGGTGACGAGAGTGTATTCATTTTTAAGACGACAAAATACCCAGAGCTGGCCAAGGATTTGGTATACTATTTGTTCGCCGACAAGGAAGACTATAGGAAAGGCTTCTGTGAAGCATCAGCTCTATATGCTCTGCCTATCTTCAAGAGCCAAATGGCCGTGATATCTAAAGATTGGAAAGCTGGCAAGTATCCACAATTTGGTGAAGATCCGGCAAACGCTCTTGACAAGATAAAGTTCATGGAAACAGCTGCCTTCCCGCTTGGCGAAAGGACAACTGTTAGTGAAACTTTCCGCGAAGGTTTCACATGGAACGAGATGATTCAAAGAGCCGTCATTAAAGGGGAAAACTTTGACACAGTGATTGATACCTATGCTCAAAAACTGCGCGATGAAGTTAAGAGAGTTTACGGAGGATAAAAAATATTTTTCTTTCTAAGGTGTTTTAGTTATGTCTGTTAGATTGAAGGAAACTTTATATAAATGGCTATATGCTCTCCCAACGCTTATCCTTATCTTCTTTATATTTATTATACCAATAACATACGAAATCTGGCTGAGTTTTCACACAAAGGTCATCGGCGGTGAACCCGTTTTTGCGGGTCTCCACAACTATCAGAGGCTTTTTACATCAGAAACTTTCTATAAAACAATTTTAAATACACTAATATACTCCTTTTCATCAGTTTTCGTTAAGGCTGTCATAGGGCTTGCGGTTGCAGTTCTGCTAAATAAACAATTCTGGGGTAGAGGTTTTCTACGCGGCTTTTCAATCCTTCCCTGGGCTTTTCCATCATTCGTTTGCGCGGTTCTTTTCTGGTTTAACTACGATTACAGAGGTATGTTTAACTTTATCTTAAAGTCCCTAGGATTACAGCCCATACAATGGATGAGCTATGAGAATGCAATGTTTTCTGTAATTCTCCTCAACATTTGGCACGGATGGCCATTCTTTTTTATGGGATACCTTGCCGGGCTCCAAGCAATACCAGTTGATTTATATGAGGCCGCGGAGATAGACGGCGCCTCGCCCCTCCAGAAGTTTAAAGACATCACTCTTCCCAGCATTAAACCTGTAATCTACACAGTAATGTTACTGTCCTTAATGTGGACCATGGGAGAATTCACTCAGATATATATGACTACAGGAGGAGGCCCCATCGATGCAACTCTAACGATACCAATAGAGACCTACAAGATAGCTTTTCAAACTGAAGTCAACATGCCTTTAGCCGCAGCTTATAGTGTCCTGACCTTACCCATTTACCTCATACTCATTTACTTTACGCTGAAAGAGATGGGTGAGTAAGAATGTCCATGGCAAGGCGAAGCATGTTTGATAAAATCATCGTAGTAATTGGCAGCACTTTACTGCTACTGTGGATTATCATTCCTTCCTTCTGGGCATTCAAAACAAGTATTTCGGCTCCAGATGAGGCCTGGAAGCTGTTACCATCAAAGATAACGCTTGACAATTATATTAGCCTCTTTAGTCCCAGTTACGAAGCTATACTTAGAGGGCAGGGCCTCAGAGCAGCCCTGCCGGATCCAATGATAGTATACGTTACGAACAGCCTTATAGTATCCTTTACTGCATCTATTCTAGGAGTTTTCTTCGGTTCTTTAGCAGGATATAATTTGGCACGGTTTAATTATCGTGGAAAGAGACTTGTTGTCTGGATGGTTCTCTTCGCTTATGTTTTTCCAGTCTTCGTATTAATGGTTCCAATAGTTATCATTGTGAAAAGTCTAGGCCTCTATAATACTCTTTGGGGCGTCGCACTAGTTCACTTGGCCTACACCTTACCTTACTCTACTTTGATGATGCGGAGTTACTTCTACGGTATACCCGTAAGCCTTGAAGAAGCCGCATTAATCGATGGCTGTACAAGGTTTAGCGCCTTATGGCGAGTCGTGATACCTGTAGCGGTGCCTGGATTTGTGACAGCGTTTATCTTCTCGTTTACCCTCTCATGGAACGACCTTCTATTTGCTCTTATACTTCTAAATTCAAGCAGATACTATACACTTCCCATAGCCACAACATTTTTCCTGTGGGGAGGAGAGATAGTTGACCCTGGAGGCTTAGCAGCGACAGCCATATTTGCTGGGCTGCTACCAGCCCTGTTATACATGCTTGTGCAAAAATATGTCGTGGTAGGCCTGATCAAAGGAGCCGTCAAAGCGTGAACATCTAATGGTTAAAGACCTTTTCCTAGCCGTCGACATTGGAACTACAAACGTTAAGGGTGCTGTGTTCGACAAAGGTAGCATATTTCCGCTGGAAAGCATCTCTAGAAGAATAAGTCTCTATACGGAAGAAGGAAAGGGTGTAGCAGAGCAGGATCCAGATGAAATACTCAAGGCAGTCATAGAAGTAATATCCTTTCTGGCCAGAAAATACGGCGGTACAAGCATATCGACTATTTTTCTCACTTCCCAGATGCATGCTTTCGGGATATTAGAGGATGGGCGTCCGAAAACGCGTCTCCTGACATACTTTGATACTAGGAGTGGAGAATATCTTTCAAGATTGGAACCGATTGGCTACGAGCTCTACACTCGTACGGGCTGTCCTCCTTTACACGTGTATCCTCTCTTGAAAATCCTTTATGCGAAGGATCGAGGTCTAATCAAACACTCCGATAAACTCCTTATCTCGGCGAAAGACTACATTATTCTTAAGATGACAGGGCTTCATGTTCTTGATCTTTCGACAGCCTCAGGATCCCAACTTGTAAACACTCATAATTTAAAATGGGATGAACTCGCTTTGGAGGTTGCAGGAGTTGAAGAAAACCAGCTACCAGAGCTTATTGAGGGCTCTAAAAAACCTTTACCCATTGACCAGGATTTTGCCAGCAAGGTTGACATCCCATCATCAGTAGAGGTTTTCGCGGGGGTCTCAGATGCTTCTGCAAATCAGGTAGGAGTTGGTAGCATCAGTAATGATACTGTTGCAATAAATCTAGGTACAAGCGCTGCTGTGAGATTTCTAACAGATCACCCAGTTTTTGACGACTCAAAGATGCGCTTTTTCCTCTATTATGCCGGTAACAAGCGGTATCTCGCTGGCGGAGCAGTAAACAACGGAGGCATAGTTGTAGATTGGTTTTTGAAGCGACTAGGTCAGCTTGAAAGCGAGTATGCGAGTTATACAGGACAAAGCTTATATGAAGTCATCAACACATTAGCGACCTCATCCCCGCCGGGCGCTAACGGCGTCATAGCTCTCCCATTTCTACTGGGAGGAGAAAGATTTCCCATACGCAGACCTGAAGCAAAAGCGGTCTTCTATGGCCTCCAATTTCACAACACTAAGAGCGATATTCTCAGATCACTTCTCGAAGGTGTAGTCTTTACCTTAAAAATGATATACGACGCATTATCTCAGAAAGGGCTAAAAGCTAAATCAGTGAGAGTCGGGGGAGGAGGAAGCAGCATTCCGGTGTGGAGACAGATAATCGCTGACGTCTTTCAATTACCTGTCTTTAAGATGGATATAGCGGATTCTTCACTTCTTGGTGCTTTGATACACTACCTCGAATCCCAAAATATTCACATTGAGCTGCCACATCCTTCAGAAGTCAACGAACCCTCAAAGGCTAACCTTGAAATCTATCGGGCTAGATTCGAAGAATTCGCGAAGCTTGTCGAACACTTTTATCCTAGCTAGGTCTTGGAGTCTTATCAGCTATTTAACACTTAATATGTCTAAATAAACAAGTTTCCTAACCTTTTCAGCATGATAATCTCCTTTAAGGTAAAAATGATAATTTTTCTACTAATAAGTCATTTCTAGTTGATTCCTAGAGCTGGTTTTCATGACTTCTTACTGTTTTTAATCGCTTCCCGGAGATTAAGGAGGCCAAAAATTTCTTGCAGTTTTTATTGAAGATATGTTACCATGAAGGGTTCGAAGATTCTCTGAGTGGATAGATAGTTTCTCTAAATTCATTATGTAACTTA
>NZ_JBMFLX010000049.1:0-9293 GCF_049970975.1 Infirmifilum sp.
CCCGCGGTCTACCCGTGGAGTTGAAGCGGCTCATCCCAGCCCCTTTAGTGGTCATGCTAATACCCCTAGCCGTGGGGGAGACGGTTCCAAGCATCAGCGCCGAGAACGGTGAGCCGTTGGAGGGTGCTATAGTAAGGGTGACGACGCCCGACTGCAGGATCTTCAAGTTCACACTAGCCCCATCGTCGCCCTTAACCGTGGGGAAGGTGGTCTTCAGCAAGCTCGACGTGGAGGTGGTGCAGTGGAAGGGTGTCCTAATAGGCTACAAGGCCAGGGTCCGGGTCACGGGGAATAGCACGCTGGTCGTACCGGAATTGGGTACTTCTACAATAAGGGTTTTAGGCTCAAGGAGGCGAGGGTTGGGGTCTACTCAGGCAGCATGCCCGTCAAGTAGGGCGTGACGGATACCGGCGGCCCGTATAAGACGATTCTGCCTAGAGCAACGTACAGGGTGGTTGCCTACTATGCCGGCGGGATTGCCGAGGCTCTGGCGACACTCCCTCTAGAAGCCACTATCACGATGGAGGTCTTTGTAGAGGTGGGTGGTCTAATGCTGCGTACCTCAGAGATACTCGGAGTGCTTCTGGTCGTAGTCTTGCTTGTATCGGCCCCATACATGCTCTTGTACGTGTACAGTTTGTCGCGCAGGAGCAGGGCGGGCAAGCTTGTACTGAGACCCACGCATTAAGGCCTGTTTAAGAGTCATTCAGCCTTTCGGGAGGGCTCGCTTGAGAATCAATATACTACATGCGCAAATGGGAGACAGTTCACAGCACATTTTTAATTACACAGAGAGATGCTAAGCATAGAAAAATGGTGATAGCCTTGTGCTACTGCTCAAACCTAAAGTCCCAAGGGCACACCTTCACCGCCGTGAGGCTGTTTGACTTTTACTACTGGACGGGGGCCCCCCTACCTCGAGAAGATAGTGCACCAAGACGTCCTCAGGCTAGACCTAAGCGACGCGCTTGGCGAGAACCAGGTGAAGGACAGCGTAAGCCTACCCCGTGCAATTCAGACTGCAGTACTCAAACTCTAGGTCGCCGCTTGCTGGAGGCCTGGGGGCCGAATTAGCCGACGTGTTAGACGAGTAAATGTCAAGCAGGGTTTGAATCAAAGAACATGCCGATTGAGCACAGAGTTGGCCTTATCAGATCTTCTCTTTCATGAAAAATTTCTCGCATAACTTTAGAGCGAATTTCATAAATTTCCTTGCTGAGGGTTTGACATCACTTTTCCTATAAGAAGATCAAGCACTCCTATAAGGATTGATTTACTTTTACTATTCGTAGTAAATAGCTTCTAGTAACGACTCAATTTTCCCTGAAAATTCTTTAAATTTTAAATACAGTCTTTGATATTTTTTCTCAGCATCCAAGTTGGGGAAAACCACATCTTTGACTTTTATCATTTGACTCTGAGCTTCTGCAAGGTTTTTGTAATAACCCAAATTTGTATAAGCGAGAATAGCAGCGCCTAGAAGCGCTGTATCTAAAACCTGTAAAATGTGTATTGGTCGTTCGAGAACATCGGCCTTAATCTGAGCCCACAATCTACTGCGGTAGCCTCCTCCACCCCCTATTATCCTAGCTACCTCGGCACTCGTTGCCTCCGATATTTCCTCTAACACACTTCGGACTATGAAAGCAGAGGTTAAATAGAGCGATTTAATCACTTCAGGGAGCCCTAACTCGTACGTCAATCCTAAAATAAGTCCTCGTAAGTATGGCTTCAAGTAAGCCCCGAAAAAGTAAGGATAGAAAAATACTTCACTATCTTTAGCGCGGGCAGCCAATTGATCCATGAACGTGTAAGCATCATCAGTAAGTACTCCCCCCTGTAAGCTAAAAAATCTTTCAGCTAACCACCTATGGGAAACACCTAATGGAAATGAACGGTACACAATCCATCTTCCTGGAATTATGTACTCGTGAGTCACCAGTGAATTTCTGTTAGAGAAGATCATTGCCATTATCTCCGTAGTACCTGCCACGTCCATAAACTCATCCTCCCTACTAAGACCGGAGCCAATAATGTCGCACATGCCATCCCAAGGACCTACGAAAATAGGCAATTCTGGAGGAAGACCAGTCTCTAATGCGACATCTTTACTTAAATAGCCCGCAGGAGTAAAGAAATCATGGGGTCTACCAAAGATATCAGGTTCTAGATCTAAATCACTTGATACTCTTCTTAGAGTGTTGTGGTTAAAAGCATAAGAATCATACATGTGCTCTTGAGAGAGCTTATAAAGTATGTATTGCCTTGCGTCGAATACTTTTCTAACTCGATAGAATATTTCTGGTTGTCTATCCTTTACCCAATAAAGTAGCCCAAACAGCTTCACCTCTGGAAATGAAGGAACTCTACCTATGATGTTTTTAATATAGTTGAAGTATTCCTCGCTTCTGGAATCCATGTGAAGTATTGCGTTAAGGAGAGGGAGTCCTTTTTCATCCGCCAAAACAACCGAAGTGCTTTGACCTGTGATCGCTATTGCCTCAACCTCTTTTTTAGATCTGTCATTTAAATTTTTTAATAAATAGATAAGAGTTTCTATCCATTCGTTGGGTTTCTGCTCCGCGATTATGAGTTCACTTTTAATAGAGGCTTGAATATTCAACGGAGCAGAGCGTTTCTCTGAAATATCTCCATGAGAATCAAAAAAAGCTATTTTTAAATTAGTAGTTCCCAAATCAACACTTAGAATCATTTCCTGCCCTCTACCTAGCTCTGTACATAGGCTCGGCTATTAAGACTCCTATTATCATGAAGACTATAGCAGTTGGGTACCACGTCGAGAAGGCGAAGGCTGCATAGGCTATTGCTCCCTCTAAGGGGTTCACAGTAAACGCATAAACCCCCAGCCAACCCACAAGGTGAACAAGGATCATCAAAATCATGGCAATGATCATTTTTATATAAGAAGGTTTGGCCCCTTCCTTGCGCATTATATTCCAGTATATATACCCGTTGATAGACCATACTCCTGAGTCAATAAAAGCAATAGCTGGAGCAAGCAGAGGTATAGCGAGCCAAGAAGCCCCTCCTATTAGCCATCGAATAAAGAAGCCAATAGAGAACGCGAGTATTGCGGCCACCGATCCGAAGTACACCGCGGTAAATGCGCAGATAAGCGCTGGTAAATCTATGTTTATACCGGTGGGCAAACCTCCTATGGCGTATACAGCAGCAGCTATAGCTGCTGCTGTAAGCTGATAGGGTGATAGCATGGAATATTTAGCACCTTCCACATATTTACCTGGTGGAGCTATCCACTTAGGATTTTGAGCAAAGAGGTACGCGAAGATAATTCCAGGGATAAATAATCCTAGTGTAGTAACGATATAGAGCAGTGTTATCCTTTCTGGCGAAAAGCTAGGTCCAAGGTTAGGGGACCACGGAGCAGATACGAGCCATGCTAAAGCAGCAACGACCCACAATGCTAAAGGTATATATTTCAGTAATGGTATTCGCATGGCGGTCAAATAAATTAAGGAATAGCTATTATATAAGGTTTTTGCTTTGTCTTAAAATTGCCTTTTGGGAGCTCTGATAGGCACTTCGGGCAGTACAGCGCACTTGAGAAGACAAGGGTGCCGCACTTTGGACATGTGATGGAAATAGCTGAATTCCAAAGCTGGGAATCCTCTCTGACAAGTTCTCGAATGGTCCTCCGGTAGGTGTAATAGCTTGCTATCCTTGTACCAATGTAAGCTCCGGCAAACGCGAGGAATGCGATTTTAATTGATGGGATAAAGAAGTATACAAGAATGCAGAATTCTGTAAAGGAATTCCATGACCAGAAAACACAAAAGCGACTTTTCTCTAATAAGAAAACTAGAATTGATGCCAAGACAATGAAAGTTAGGAATGATGCTATGCCCCAGTACCTCCTTGGAAGCAGTCCTATCCTGTAGGCCAGCGGTAGCGAGAAGGCCAGTATTAAAATAACTGTTTCATACATATTTTTACCACCTTTATCATATAATTCCATACCCACGAGAATAGTAATATAATGCAATAATGAATAGTGTTAGGGCAATCAATATTGTTGCTAAGTCGTTTTTCGTCAAAGTTATTTTTGCTCTCCACCTTGATTCTCTAACGGCACCAAAACCTCGAATCTGTAATGTTAGCGTTAAAATGTCCACGTAACTAATAATTCTAGATGTGTATGGTAAAACAAAAGGTTTAGATCGCTTTGCTAATGAGATAGGGTTAGAAGCTTTTAACTCCCATCCTCTTAAGCTTTGAGCTCTAGCAAGCATCTCGGTTTCTCTAAGTATGTCTGGGACAAACCTTAACCCTAGTGTTAGAATATAAGTCACGACCCTGGGAACTCTAAGGTAGTAAAGTGTAGAAATGAGACCGTTGAGGGGGGTCGTGTAAATGAAAAGGAAAGTCACTGTCAGAGTTACAAAGATTTTACTTATGTATCCTAATGCCCACAGAAAGCTGCCATATGTGTATACTAGGGGGCCTAGCTCAAAGATTTTTTGTGTCACAAGTTCATGAGGAGTAACCCTGAAGTATTCTGGCTTTGAAAGTGTATAGCTTATTATACCGGCCTCAATAAATCTATATGTACCGAAGGGGATTGTTAACAGTAGCCATTTTAAAGGTGCTTTTGCTAAGATGTACATGATCACAGCTATGATCGTTAAAAGCATCAGATAGAATGGATCCCAATACAATGTAGTAAGCGTGAAGAAAATGACCAATAGAAGCAGCTTCGTTAAGGGAGAAAGGCTGTGGATAAATGTGGGTTTATATTCATACTCAAATATTCTAGGCATTCTGACTCACCCCCTTAACTCTAATGCTTTCCACGAACTCATCTATCTCTACAAAAACTCTTCCCAAGTATCCTTCATTCACTAACAAGTTGCTCATGACAGCCAAGTGCGGGGGCCTAATGTAATTGCTCTCTAGGAAGTTGACGTTCTTGAAAAACTCTCTCGGAGGACCTTCCATCAATATCACCCCGTCCTTCATGAGGATTACCCTATCAGAATATTTATATGCGACTCTCATGTTATGAGTTATTAAAACGAATGTAAAACCTTCATGTTTAAGCTTGCTCAGCTTGGTTAAGAGCTTCTCGCCAAGAGCGTAATCAAGCCCATTGGTAGGTTCGTCTATGAAAAGGATCTTGGGTTTAAGCACGAGAACCGAAGCAATAGCCACTAGCGTTTTCTGGTACTTACTCAAGTCAGCAATGTAAGTGTGCGCAAGGTCTGGTATTTCGAGTAGCGACAAGGTCTCATACACCCTCTTCTCCACCTCACTTTCCGGAAGGTTAAGCATTCTTAAAGCAAATGCGACTTCATCATATACTTTTTCCTCGAATAATTGATTATCAGGATTCTGGAAAACATAGTTTACTAGTTGGATGAGTTCATGTCTTGGGATTCTCTTAATATCCCTGCCCTCGATCATTATTTTCCCTTTACTTGGAGGCATAGCTCCAGAAAGAACAAGCGCCAAGGTGCTTTTACCTGAACCATTCTGCCCGATCAGACTTACAATTTCTCCTTTAAATAATTGAAGTGAAACGCCATTGAGAGCTTTTACTCCATTAGGATATACAAATTCAATATCAAATGCTTTTAACACAGGAAGTCTCACGTCTTTACTTAGCGGAGTAAGTGTACGAGAGTTCTCATGACCATAGGTTATAAAGTTGATTCGACCTTCGTTTATAAGTTTTTTAATTATTAGTGCTGCATCTTTAGGAGATCTAGATATTCTAAAGCTCTCCTCTCCCAGCTTACTTCGTAGTGCTTTAAAAGCTGTAGATAACTGAGGTTCACCTATGCCTAGCTCTGTTAAGTACCCTTTCTCTAAGAGATCAGTTACATCTCCGTCAAAAACTACCTGTCCTTGGGATAGCACAATAGCTCTACTAGCTAGGCTTAAGATTTCATCCACATCAGCTCCTGATTCTGTGATAATACAAGTGATGCCAAGTTCCTCGTTTAGTGTTCGAATCATACTTAGGACTTCCAGCTTTCCTATGGGATCTAGCATAGCTATAGGTTCGTCTAAAAGAATGACGGGTGGTCGCAAGGCTAAGACTCCTGCAACTGCTAACCGCTGCTGCTGGCCTCCCGAAAGCTCTTTAGGATGACGTTGTGCAAGCTTGTCCAGTTTAAGGAGGGTCAAAATATCTTTCGCCCTCTTAATAGCCTCATTCCACTCTATTCCAACGTTTAAAAGACCAAATAATACATCATCCTCAACAGTTAAATTAAATATTTGTTTACTGGGCTCATCTATGATCACTCCTATAGCTCCTGAAGCTATTAGCTCCGCCGGGGTAGTTTGTAAGACATTTTTGTCCACGACGTAGATCTCGCCCTCAACTCTAGCAGGTATTATGTGCGGGATTATACCCGATAGAGACCTTATAAGAGTGGTTTTCCCAGAACCTAGAGGACCCAGTACTGCGATGAGCTCTCCTTCTCCCACGGACAAGTTTACATTTCTAAGGGAGTACTCCTTGCCTTTTAAGTATTTCACAGATAGGTTGCTCACCTTAATTAATTCCTTGCCCTTAGTCACGAGTGAGATCACCAGGGTTGGGTAGAATCATTATTTTCAAACCCTCTCTGCGTTTATGTACGGTAATAGCTTCATGTATTTTTTCTAAGGGGAACCTATGAGTAATAAGCTTATCAATTATGGGATAAAATCTTGTAGAGATCATTTTTAACGCTTTAATAAACTGAAGGTGTGTTTTATCATGTGCTCCAACCAGCGAAACTTGCCTGTAGTGTATCAGGTTCATGTCAATGCTTCCTAGAGAAGCATCCCCGAAGCCTCCGAATAAAACGACTTTGCCTCCTGGTCTAGCCACCTTCAAGTATAAATTGACGAGGGGGGCAGCGCCCACCGTTAAGAAGACAACATTAGGTCCGAGTTCGCTATAAGTAAGGCTTTTAATAAAATTGATTAAATGATCTTCTCCTGAAAATTCATTGGGGTTAATAATATAGTCTGCTCCTAGAACATTTTTAGCAAATTCTAGTCTTTTTCTATCAGTGTCAACTATAATAACCGAGGATGCAAAATTTCTTACCACTAGGAGATGAAGCAATCCCATAGGACCACTTCCCACAATTACTACTTCATCACCAGCCTGGATATCCGCTATTTCAACGCTATTTAAAACTGTTGAAAGAGGCTCTGTGAATGCCGCTTGTTCATACGAAACATGGTCAGGGATTTTCTCTACCAAGTAATCCAGGGTTTTCGTGTACTGTGCCCATGAGAACCAACCCGTATTCGTTCTGTTAACACATAGATTTGATCTACCAGTAAGGCAATAATAACATTGCCCACACCGTATAATGTTCTCGGCCACAACTCGATCCCCTGGTTTTACATTCTTGACAGCGCTACCTACAGCGACGACGACTCCGGCATATTCATGTCCAGGGAAGCCTATACCTGGAGCCCCCCAGATTGTCCCTTTATCTATTGCGCGTACACCTGTGGGACATAGCCCATCGGCAAGAACCTTAATTATGACGTCATGGGGATTCTCGATCTTAGGCACATCAGTGACCTCTAAGCGTAAATCCCCTGGACCGTGCAAAAGCGTCGCAAGCATTTTATCATTCAGCCTTTCTTGCGTAATTTTCATTCACCCCAGTACTCATTTGAGAAAATGCAGAACCTTATCCAATTCTTCATTGTCATGAATTATCTTGCTTAAAGCTTCGACAAATTTTCTAGGATTATCTCTTTGCCAGATATTTCTGCCAAAGGCAACCCCGATAGCGCCTGCTTTTATCGCGTCGCTTACATCTTTGAGAACCGCTTCATCATTTTCTCGTGCAGGGCCGCCAAGAATGACTATAGGAACATTCGATGTCTCCACAATTTCTTTAAAGCTGACGGAGTCACCTGTGTAAAATGTTTTTACGAGGTCTGCTCCTAACTCGGCCGCTACTCGGGCACTTAACTTGATGACCTCAGGTGAAGTGGGGTTATCTGTGCCCGGTAATTGAGGAAACATCTCAGCCATGAAAATTAAACCTAGGTTCTGAGCCATACTTGCGACCTTACCAATCAAAGCTAGGCTTTCCGGCTCATAGGAGCTTCCCGTGTAGCCCATTATGCAAACTCCATCGCTTCCCATGCGGAGTGCATTGTGAAACGATGTTGTCAAGTACTGCCTTCTCTTATCTTTGTAAGGAAATAGATTTGTTCCGCTCGTATCCAGCCTTAATATAATTCCTAACTGGGTGTCCGCAATCACATCAGCATATCTGCTTAGAATCCCTGGAGTTATGAGGAGAGCATTCGCGCCCCCCTCAGCCACGTCTATTATTAACTTATCCAGCTTCTCAATACCTTTCATCGGTCCTGCGAAACTCCCATGATCTATAGCGACAATTATTGTCCTGCCACTGCGTTTATCTACGATCCTTCGCCATCTGAGAACCTTCCCCGGGTGGACAGATCTGTACACAATTTAGTCACCTAAATGCACTTATATTAAGCTTGCTTAGTAAAACTTTTTATGACTAAAGTCTTGAGCCCTAGATATAATTCGCGTTAACTGCGCTATAGTCGTATAGGTTAATTACATGATAAGCGACAATCTCATGCTCCAGCAAAGCTTATTTTTATTTATCCATGTTGTTTCATGCTTGCAAGCACGACGTGCTGATCAAGTGGGCGCTCCGCGGAAGGTTTATTTCGGCTGAGATCGAGCCTCGACCTCACGTTCCCTTTCACACTACTTCCGAGTCTTCCCGGCGTCCTGCCTACTACCGTGAACCGCGCGTAGTCCAGCTGGATCTAGTTGAGGTCCTAAAGGCCTCGGACTCCCTTATACCTCGTAACTATGCGGTGACATTCTTCAACTTCTCCGCTTACTGCTGGGAGAGGTACCGCGAGGCTTTTGAGAGGTTCCCCGGCTGGAGGATAGGGCGGAGGGAGAGGAGCTCAAGGACGTAGTCCTGGACGTCGATGCCGTCGCCGCGGGCTTCAGCAGAAGGGTTCTGGATCTCCACTACGGGACGGCCGCCGTGGCGCTTGACGCGATCGCCAACATCTTCGACACCCGCATCAGCGAGGAGCTCCAGCCGATCGACCTCGAGGACGCGAGGAGGAGGGTGAAAGAGGCGCTGAGCGAGCTGAAGAGCATTATCACCAACGCCGTGGGAGCCCTCCCGCCCGTGAAGAGCGGCGAGGGGGCCAGGCTGGCCTACCTGCTGCTCTAGGTAGCTCCTTCCCCCTGGTATCCGTGACTCCTTCTTGCTTCAAACCTTCACTTC
>NZ_JBMFLX010000050.1:0-5325 GCF_049970975.1 Infirmifilum sp.
CAAGCCTGGAGGGGTCTGAGCGGGCGAGCCTGATTAGGGGCCTGTCGACGGCTATTGGCCTGAATTCTTCCATGAGGTCGAGTACTAGGCTCATTCTACCTGGTCTCCGGGCGTGCAGGAAGCCGAAGTAGGGGTTGAGGCCTACAGCGAAGACTGCTTTCCAGGTCTCGCGTAGTAGGTAGGTGTAGCCGATGTTTAGAGCTATGTTGAAGGGGTCTAGCTTTACGCCGGGCTTGATGTCCCAACGTTTGAGTCTTTTCTTAAAGCCGACCTGTTTAGGTAGCAGGTTGGCTATGGCCTCCCAGTAGGCTTGTGCAGCGACTGCCTCGACTACGCGTGCTTTTTTCCAGGAGTCGGTTCCGGGTAGTTGGGACTCGGCTTTCTCGATAGTCTTTAGCTTGCGCTGTAGCTCTGTTGTGTCTCTGCCTGATATTGCCTCGCTTTTCAGGTAGCTCTTTATAACTGTCTTCTGGTTGTGTATTTTAGCACCGACGAAGCTTTTTGCGAGCTCTGTCCTCCTCTTCTCGCTTCGGGCTTGTTTGACCTGCTTGAGCCAGAGCTCTAATGATCCTCCATAAGTGGCGGGTACTAGGCGTGCCGTGGGCTCCCAGCCTGGCATAAAGTTTATGTCTATGCCGTGCTCGGCCGCCAGCCTTATGGCTCCCCCGGTTATCGTGACGCCCTCAACGGCAAGGACGATTGCCGTGATGTTTGCTACGGGGTACCTTGCCATGACTTTCCACTGGTTTTCCTCTCTCACACGGATCTCGAACTCTCCCCCTCTGGCGGCAAGCATGGCGCCGTGCTTGTCCAGTAGTATCATCCGCCCAAGGCTCATTCGCCTCCCCTGCAATAATGAATGTAGGGGCACTCTGAGGGACAGTTGGAGGATACGCCGGGGTCTTCATCGTAGAGTATGAGTTCTAGGAGCTTGTCGCGTCTTTCAACGAACTCAGACCTCAGCGCGTCTCCTAGGGCTATAATCCTGGGTCTCACGTAGAGCCTGCGTTTCGGGGGATCCACCTCGACATACATGAGTAATCCACGGTCGATCGGGGTCTCGTACTCGCTTTCAAAAGCTAGGGCGTATCCAACCAGGGCGAGCTCGAATTCCCTTCTCGGGTGCCTGGTTTTTAACTCTAGGATGAGTCCAGGCGGGATGAGTGCGTCTACGCGGAGTGCCCTGCTAAGACCTATCTTCTCGCCGTTTATAGGGTATTCCGTCAGGAGGGGGACTGTGGCTGCGACGAGACCGTCTATCTCGAGGAATCTCGACCTGCTTAGTTGCCTCTCGAGCGAGGAGGCATACGTGGAGAAGCCCTCGTTGATTATCCTGTCGACGAGCCATGTCCTCTCTTCTTCGGGGACGAGGCTGTGCTTCGCATTGAACTCTGCCCTTAATTTCTCTTTTAAGGTTGAAGCGGTATTGGCTAGTTCCTGGCTTGAGGCGTCCAGCCCGTGGTTGTAAATGCTTCTCTTCACCTCTACGATCGTCCTGGTCCAGGTTTCATGTATTAGCCTTCCTCGTTGGAGCAGATAGTTATCTCTCGGCTGAACCCTTTTTACGTAGCGGAGGTAGACGTCTCGGCCACGGTCACAGAATCCACCTGTTATGTCTGATACGCCGAGGAGTGGGCCTCCAGGCGGGGCTACAACTCCTTGACCATAAGACCAGCCTCTCAGTTCCTCGCTTACTTCCACAGGGGGCATTCGCCTGAAATCCCTGTATAGTGAGTTGATATCCTCTATGATGGGGAATAGCCCCGGCATATTATGAAAAGCGATGATTTAATAATTAACTTTTGTCTTATTGTTTTTAAATAAGTTTATGGAGGAGTGGACTTTAACCGTCAACGATCTGAAACACTTCGCATACTGCGAGGCCATAGTATACATAACCCATGGGATAGGAGTCAGGGAGCGTGAGACCGAGTATATGGCTTACGGCGGCGAGGTTGAGAAGGAGGAGTTCCTCCAACAGTTATTAAAAAAATACAGTGTAGCTAGAATACATAGGGGTGTCACGCTCTCCTCACGTGAACTGCAGCTAACAGGCAAGCCTGACGCAGTCCTAGAGACGAAAATGGGCGAGCTCATACCGGTCGAAGTCAAATGGGCTGAGCCCCCAAGGGCGTCTCGGGTAAAGAAGGATCACCTTGTCCAGCTTATAGCCTACGCCATTCTTATTGAGAAGTCTTGGCCCTCAAGGAAGAGCTCGGTCAAAAGGGGTTTGGTGTACTACCTTAGGCCTAAGCCCAGGTTCATTGAGGTCTATATCTCTAGCGAGGACAAGAAAAGCGTAATACAGATGGTTAAACGTGCAGTGAAGGTGGCTCTCGGCGAGGTGGAACCCCTCACCAGGAGAGACTGTTCAAGCTGTAATTACAGAGCCTACTGTCCCTTCGCTTACACGAGGAACTCTTCCTCCTCCTCGATATAGTATCCCTTTGAGATGACAATCCTGTTCTCGTACGATGCTTGAGAAAACACGTAGATCTGGATGTCATAGCCTTCATTCTCACGCGTTATCCTCCTGAGCCCGGCCTCCGTATCTGAGAGGACGGCCGGGTTGTAAGGCGAGACGAAGACACTCTTCTGTACCCGCACATAGCCAGTCTTCTTGAGGAAGTTTGAGACCTTAAACCTGAGGCGATTGTCCCTTATGTCGTACACGACAAGTATGACTTGATCCGTCAAAACAACTCACGTTGAGGGGGCCTGGCACTTTCCACCGTATAGCTCGACAAACACTTTCATAGACTCGGAGAAAACAGACAGGGAACCTCCACCCCTTGCCCTGGCGGAGCAATAGTCAGCTGCGACAAGTCCCTGAAGCAGCAGGAGGAAGATCTTCCTGTGTAAGGGCTTACCCGTTTCCCAGACTGAAACCGTTAGCTGGTCAAAAATCTGGCCTGCCATCTGGGCTATCTGACCCGCACTGACCTCGGTGCCGGGCAACACACTGACTAGATGGTTTTGGAATAATTCCTCGTCTATTCCAAGGCGCGTGGACAGGAGCCCCTTTAACGAGTATGTAAAGGCTTCCACGTCGAGCTTTGAGACGTGGAGTGATGCAAGGTTCCCCTTAAACACCTCTAGCCTTCTCTTGAGATCCATTGGATGATGGTGTAGTAGAACAGACAGGGAAATTAGTTCTCCCAACTTGTTCTCAAAGAACTCCTTACTCGGAATGCCAAAAACGTCAGGGACACGTGGGTTGTAGAGGAGGGATTTATACGCTATCCATCCTGAGATAAGCTCGTGTCCCGGGAATGATAGCTCTCTTCCAGAATGTAGATCCCCGGCTCTGGCTATGTTGAAAGGTGTTTTCCCGAAATCATGAAAGACAATTGCTATTTTAAGGGCTTTATGAAAGCTAGGCGTCAGGGAAGACCCGAACACGGCAAGTTTAGATCCTTCGGGAAAGGTTTCAAGTGCGAGTGCCACGTGTTCACGCATTGTCTGAGAATAGGGCGGCTTATAATAGGCGTATATTTCGATAGGTATCACCCGGGACAAACGAGTCCAATTTCTGGGTCATAGTCACACGAAACCTTGAATACAGCCCCTTCGCCCTCTACACCTCCACTCAGGACCATATGTAATGCGTCTTTGAGACTCTGAGGGCATTTCTCGCCGACACAGTGTTTTCTTATAATGTTGAAATCTACGGGGACCTTGAAGCCGTTACGAGACTCGGCCATGAAAAGCGAGCCGTCACGGACAAGACTACCCTCCTTCTCCAAGAGGAGGTCGAGCGCCGTCTTAGAGGCGGTTAACAGGTGTCCGAAAACGTACACAATGTGGTCTATATAGTCTTGGTCGACCTGTGCATCGCCCCCCCGGTAAACACTTGAGAGCAGCCCCCCATAATCGATGTGAAGGTTGATATCCGGATTGTGTTCAAGATAGTCCCTTGTCCTCCTGACAAGGTCGGCGTCGTAAACCTTGTAATTTCCCCCCTTGTTACCCTCGATCTCCTCCTCCTCATACCAGACGTAAGCGCATGTATTGGGATCCATGCAAGCCTCATTCTCTCTCCTGAGAAACCTGCCGAACCTCTGTATAAGCGAGCTCGCGGGGGCAAGCTCTGTTATTATAAGGTCACTCGATATATCCACCCCGGCCTCGATCGCCTGTGTAGCTACAATGATAAATTTACCGTTTGAGACCTGAGCGGCTTTTTTGATCATCTCGAGCTTCTTATTCTTGTCATCATTCGTAAACCTTGAATGCAGCAATACTTTGTTCGGAAAAGTTAGACTGCTATAAAATGCCACGGCGTCTTCCACCGTGTTAAATACGACAAGCGCCCTAGTAAAGGGAGCACTTTGAAGAATCCCCTTTATCTCCTCGTTTTTTCTCTGACTAGACAAGGACAATAGATTTATCTTGTATTTTTTGCCTCTTCTCTCCTCGATGAACCCGGGGTCCAGGTCCCCTCTAAAATCAATAACCTTTACGTTACTGGCGGCTTTGCCTAAATGACTTTTAATCTTACTCAAGTAAACATTGGGAAGGGTCGCAGACAAGAAGAACATGTTCGACGAGAAAACATTTAGACCTAGCTTTAGCAACGCAATCAACACGCTCAATGACTTCGTCGTGTCGAATAGGAGGTGGACTTCGTCAAAGATCTGTGTAGATAACCATGAGGAGCCCCAGCTGAACAGGAAATGGCCCATGCTAGTCTCACTATAGACTTTCGAAATGTCCTCAGGGGCCAACCCGAGGCTTACAAGAGTAAAAGTGTCGATTGTCGTCAAAACGACTGGGTGAACCAGGTAGGGTGACTCTCGCAGGCCCATCATCCTTGCACCTACAATCCCTTCCTTGCCCAGCCATCTATAATAGGCAGCAAACTTAGACCTCTGGTCCTCGATCAGACTCCGTAAAGGATAGCTAATAATAGTCTTGTAACCGCTCGAGAGATACGCATGGGACAACGCCAGTGAGAGAGAGGTTTTGCCGTATCCTGTGGGCGCGGAGACAAAGAAAGCATGGCCTTTGCCCTCTCCTGAGACTGGAGTCGTCTCGATTTCCTTAACAACGTATTCGAGGTAAGGCCTGGATGCAACAGCATGTGGAGTTGTCTCGCGTATAAATTGATTTACAATGCCTAAAGAATTAACAATTGACATGCTTTTTCACTTTTTTTTCTTTTACGACATGAATCAGCCGTGGAAACTCGTATTTACATGCCCTGAGTATCTTTTCATCCCTTGAAACAATGTCACGAATTGCTGAAATCTCACGGTTGTACTCCGACCAGAAAACAGGGTTTTGGGTTTCAGCATACATGTAGAGCTTTTTTACAGCGTTATA
>NZ_JBMFLX010000050.1:5425-9145 GCF_049970975.1 Infirmifilum sp.
CTGTTAAATATGATTCTAAGGTACACATACTCATCCATCCATCCTCCAATCTCATCCATAGCTTTTTTCAGCTCCCCTGTAAAAGAGTTCTTGATTCCTAGATGTTGAGTGGGATTCTGTTCAACATAAGCATATGCGCTGGGAGTAAATAAGACAAAGTAGTGATCCATGCCCACGCGCGTCGAGAATGAGGAAAGGATTCCTAGGAGGAACAACAGGGCTGCCCTGGTATCCGCATAAGGCGTGATCTGATCTCCCAGGGTTCCCAGCTCTAATGAGGAGATGTTCTGGTATCTGTCCACCTTCATTATTTGCAAGCTGAGACCCTTCTTCTTGACTTCGCCAATTGGGGACTCGACAAACCCCTTTTCACCGTAGAGTTGAACGCGCCTTTCTAAGTCGAGCCTAGTATAGATGTCTGCGTCTTGACCCTCTGACGCGTCTAATAGACACTTGAGAAAACCAGTAAAGCCCTTTTCACTACAAAAGCTCTTAATGCTCTTGAAGTCGTTTCCGGAAAATATAGTGTTCAACGAACCGGCCTTTTCCTCCTCCAACATTGCGTCTGGGGATTTCTCGAACAGGGCCAGATATCCCTCCCAGAACCATGAGACAACGATTGAGGGCGTCGGTGGAAAAACAGGCCTAAGTAGCAAGACCCACCACCTTCTCCTCCTGGCCTTCATAAATCACTGTATATATTACATACCTCCCCCCTTCCACGGAAACATAGAGAGGACTCTGTACACCACTAATCTCCGGAACGGGGACAAGGAAAGGCTTAACCTGGGAGGGGTTCATCAATAGCGTCTTGGCAGGTGAATCGGTTAAGACATACGGGTCGACATAGTACTCTCTGAAAGAGCCCGACGAACCAGAAAGTATGGTAACTCCTCTATCCTCTGGTACGGCTGTATAGACGAAACCCTCCTTATCAGTCCCGGCGATTTTCGCCTCCCAGACGTTGACTACAGCTACGGGGCTTTCTCGGCTACCAATCCTCCTTATCGCCCATATGTCGTCCGGGCTAAGCCTTTCACCCCCTCTAAAGACTATGTAATAACGTATCCTTGGAGGCTGCCCATCTATAGATCCAAGCAATGTGCTACCCTTAGCTGGCGCGTCGAAGCTCTTGTAGACATGCACGTCTTGCGAAGTCGGGTAGCTCACGCCTCCTCTCTGCCCGATGGCAATAACCCTCGACAGCGTCATGTACGAGATGGGAAAAGCGTTAATGGGTCTAAAAGATATAGCTACAAGGTCTCTTGAAAGCTCTATGATAAGCCTTACGCCATCCATCTCGCCGAATTTAAGTTTCCTGGCCAGTCTCTCAGCCAAGGCTCCTAAGACGCTTGTGGGTGGGGGGAACAGATATGAGGGTGGGGATTTACTCAGACCTGCAACCCTGCTCTGAAAACCCCAGAGGAATTCCACGTCAAAGACGTAGGCCTTCATCCTGGTCTCCGCTTCTACTTTACTCGGGAGATAGCCTCGTTTATCGCCTTTAGAACAGCCTCCTCCGGGCTGGAGTAGCAGTGGAGGTCCTTGATGTTGCATCCTCCCTCCATGTAGGCGTGGATTCTCGTCCCCCTGTTCGCCAGTTGGGCTTTAGCGGCAGCCCTAGCCAGGTAGTCTCCCGTGAAGCTGCTAGGCATGGTGAAAACATCGTCCGAGACGGCGATCCCGATCGACTCCCAGCGTATCTCCGCCGGGTTAAACCTCGTCCTCTTAGCTCCCACTGGGAAATCGAGCAGGAACCTTGCCAAGGCGCTCAGGGCGGTTTTAGACCTCTTTACTGGATCAACACCACTTACGGGCTCTCCATACTTAGCAGTTATAAACGTGTGCTTGCCGATGTAAGTCGTATCAATATCGAAGGAGAAAGTGAAGAGCGCTGAAGCGACCTCGACATAGTAGATCATCTGGCCCGCAGCCTTACCTGCACCCTCCTGGGTAACAGAGACGAACTGAGTCCCTAGAGCGTACCTTGAGTGGAGTTGAGGATCGATTGACGAGAGCTCTAATACCTCGTAGACGGGCACCATGTAACCCGTGTAGAAGCTAGACGTCCTCTTTACATTGGGCTCCTCCGCGTAAAGGAAACCCCCGATGTCCTCAACCCCACAGCTCTGAATTATAGTACTCTCTATCTCCTCAGCGGCTTTAACCAAATCCTCTCCCGACGCTTTCTGAGACTTACCCCTCCTCCCCTTTGTTTCTTGGCCTTCCTCCTGCTCACCCTGCTGACTATTAGTCTTCGGGGGCTCCTTATTGGTTGAATACTTGTAGACTTCTTTATTCGTGCTTTTCAGGAAGATCCCCTTGCTGCAGAGAGGACAAACCTTTTCTCCAGCTTTAATCAACTCCTGAGCTAGAACCTGCTGGTAACTGTGAGCTATGCTCTCCCCAGATATTGCTGGTACGAAGAACGTGACATAGCGGTCCTGCTTCTTCACGAGGATCGGGACCTTCCTGTGCTTAACATAGTTCCCGACACTCTCAACCATGTTCATTGCTTCAGCCTGCAGCCACACCCTACCCCTAACAGACACGTAAACCATTCAAACCACCCCAGGTTTAACTTGAGGCCCCAGCACCAGAGCTTTCACCTTGCCTTGCCTCCTCACGGGACTCGAAGTAAGATATTAGCCCCGCCTCTGCCAGTGCCTGAGCAGTTATAGCTGATAGCTCCTCCCTCAGCTTGGTCACGTCGTCCAGCCTCCTGATTTCCTCTATCTCGGCCTCTAGCTCAGCGTAATTTACGTACTGAGACGCCTCTTTCGCTTTTTTAGATTCAAAGCCTCTGTTAACAAGGGACTGATAGTCCCGGAGGGCTTCCCTTATGTAGTAGAGGGCGAGGTCACGTGAAACGGTCTGAGAGAGCTTATCAATATATGTGAAACTCCCCTGCTCGACGTGCAAGATGGCAAGAACGCGTGAGAGATTTTTAATTGGGGGCCGTTTGCTCATACATATCCCATTCCATTATCCAATATAAATTGTTTACCCGTCAACAAAGACATACAGCATGTAAACGCATCCTTGAAGCCCAACATAAGCAAAGAAAGAATTTTAGCTATGTAAGATCAACTAAACGTGGAAGATGAAAATGAGGAAAACATACATATGCTCACTAGGCTTCGACGCCACAAGCATCGTCAGGCTAATAGGCGAGAAAGGCCTGGCAGCCAACGACACCATAATCCTCGTCACGACCACCCACACGCATCCGAGAGCGGAGACAGCCATAAAGAGCCTGAAAGACTTCGCTGAAAAGCTAAACCCGAAGTCCACCATAGACGTAATACGGATACCGGAAACAAGCCTAGAAGAAAGCCTCCCCGTACTTGTCCAGAGAATAAGACAGGAAAAGTCGAGAGGCTCCAACATAATCGTAGACATATCTGGAGGACCGAAAAACATAGCCGTAGCCCTCTACCTTGCAGCCGCGCTAGCCCCAGCCGACGAGGTACACCTGACATCGGAGGTCACAGGCGAACGAGTACACCTACCATTAATACCAATACACCTCCTCCTCACACCCAGACAGCTGAAAGTCCTAAGCATGCTCCCCGCAACTCTCACAGAGCTCTCCCAGAAACTCCAGGTTTCAAAGCCCGCCGTATCCCGCCTAATGGCAAGGATGAAGGAGAAAGGACTCGTCACCATGAACAAAAACAGGTACGAGCCCACCCCCTGGGGCAGAATACTCCTATATAC
>NZ_JBMFLX010000051.1:0-3864 GCF_049970975.1 Infirmifilum sp.
GCCTCAGCTGGTAGTAGTCGACACCCTCCCGGGAGGCCACCTCCCTAACGTAGTCGACCTCGCTCTCCGACCTCGTCTCAGAGATCAAAGCTATAGGCACACCGCTTAACAGGTATATAATGTGTTATATATCAATCAATAACCAGGTTATAACACTGAGCCGCCGCAAAACCACCACCAAGTAGAACCCAGCTCCAGCACATACATCTACACAATTCAATTAACACAGTAGTGTGTCTCTGCCATGCAAACGTGACACAAAAGACTTCAGTATGTGTTGGACAACGATGACTCCAGTCGCAGCTATTAGCAGGGACGTCTATGAACACCAGCTGGCCAGAACCGAACTCATACCAAGACGTCCACCGACCCTTCGATGATCGCTATCTCTTTCCTGGATAGAAGGTACTAGAGCTCAGAGCACCGAAGACGTTTCGAACGCGTCTCTCACGCTCACCCATGAACACCGATCAGATGCCCGAACCCCGGGCCATTAGGCTTGAAACCATGCTAATGTTCGCAGAATTCGGTCTCAGCGAGTTTTGAGTATAGAGAGATCGACCACAATGCGGGTACCCTTTGGGAGACGATCCGTTTAATTGAGACGTTTAATTGATATCTCTCGTGGCACGCCATGGTACTACCTACGAGGGTTATAATTCGCCGCACGCGATTTGGCAATAGTTGACGTATCTGCTTCTAGACTTTCAATTCAACGTTTTATACCGGATACCATGCTCGACCAGCAATGTGGTCACTTCAAGTTCCTTCAATGGGCTATTTCATGAATGGGGCCTAGCTGATACTCTGGTTGGGACTCGGGTCTTCGTTAAAGTTAGGACAAACAGGATCATTCATGGAGGACATTTTGTATAGTAACAGTTGCCTGAGTCCAATCAAGTACGGAGGACAGCCCTAGCGTAATAAAGCATTGTCGACAGCTACCGACGTCTCTAGGCCCTTTGGGGTAGTTTCACCTACGAGCTAACATTATGACCTAGAGAGAGGCTGTTCATTCTTGCCACTCAAATAAGACCGCCTGGTTATTACTTGGGTGACTTATAATCATTGAGCTCATTTTAGAGCCCCGAAGTCCTCCGTGTAACCTGTGTCGTTTACGACAAAAAATATGAAAATTGGTGAATTAAGTGTAAATTCTACCTACATCTGTCAGCGTGTAGTAAGACGTTTTATTTTCCCTATGTACTTCGATAAGTCCTTTGAGCTTCAAGCTCTTCAAGACCCTGAAGAGAGTTGCTCTCGACAAACCCGTATCTTCGAGTAGCTCTTTGTAGGTGGCTCTTCCATGTTTAGTTAAGCTAGAGATAACGGACTTCTCGTAATCTCCGAGGCTCGTAATTTTAAACAACTCTGGTTTAAATTTGATTACGCCTCGAAAGTTCTCTAGCTCTACTTCAATTTCTCCCCTTGCACCAGATACGAGGAAAGCTGCTAATGTTGCAAGCACGACAGCTCTCATGCCTCCTCCGAGACTGACTACATAATTGTCGGGTTCGCTAAAGCATTTCTTTCTAATTTGAGAAACAGCACCAGGGAAGTCCTCTATCTCTACATCTACTACTTCAACAATGACTTTAAAGCCGGGAGCTAGCAAGGCCACATTGACGAACTGCTTTACCTGGTCAATAGCTTTTGCAACTTTCTCCTCTATAGGTCTTGCTGTCACCAGATATATTTTTTCTAGTTCTTTTAAATTCCTCAGTATGGCCCTAATGACAAACTTCTCATCGAATCCGATCGTTGCCACTAAAACGACCACTCTGACCACCTGAACTCATCGCTTTTTCAATAGACTCTCTGAGAATACCTCTTAATTGCCTCCTCAGTTCCTCGCTACTTATAAAATCTCGAACAAATCCTGAAAACCTTGAATCTTTCATTACTTTTTTGACTAAGCTCCATGGGTCTGTTTTCTCTTGTACACAAAGACTTCTATTTACGTAAGCGGCTAGATTGTCAGCTATACTGAGCGGTAACACTAGCAATAGTGCCGCCCTATATAAACTAGGCAGTATACGAAGGGTGCCCGTTAGTGTTTTCAAACTTCGGAAAAATTCTTTTAAATGCTGTTCATCGAGCTTAACGCCTTCAATGCAATTGGGCGGTAGGCTCAAATCGACCGCTTTAAAGATTTTTTCCGAGCATATTTGTAAGCACGACGTGTCATTTTCCGTAACATATTTTGAGAGTTCACGGGGTGACTCATCAAAAACTTCATTGGGGTCTCTCATTGCGTGGTGGTGTAAAATCACCGCGAGTATCAAGGGATAAACTAGCTTTAACAAAGATACTCTATGCTTACTCAGGTCCTCATTATTAAAACCCGTTGTCACGCTAGCCAGGCATTCGAAATAGTGATATAACAAATACGCTGACAGCGCTTCGTGATACGGTGCGCTACAGTTTTTCTCTAGGCTGTCCTGGAAATTTCTAGTACACTTCCCTAAGTCATGAAAGGCCACTAACATCTTGAGAATACCTTTCTCCTCCAGATCTTCAAGTAGCTTCTCAAAAACACTTCTAAGGTTGTCTTGGAGCTCTTTGTCGTTTTCCAACATTTTTTGGGTAGCTCGCGCATACTCTCTCTCTGCGTAAAGTACAAGTGTGGCTAACGGACCTTTTATTATCTCGGTCATTAATTTCACATGCTCTTCAAGTCTTTCCCTACAACCTTGTTTGTGACAAGCTATAGGATCCGAGCAGGTTTTTTCACTTACACGGGTTTTCTTCGGGGTCTTTGAGTCCCTCACCGTGAATCCCTTCGTCATAGAGCTCTTTTGGAACACCGAAAGCTATCAAGCCTGGTGGAGGCCCCCATATACGTTGATCTTTTAATTTCTTAAGGCCTGATTCGCTAAGAGGACTACATTCTAGTTCCTCTCCATTTCTGTATACTATTTTTACTACTCTGCACCCTTTGCTAAGTGCTCTGTTGATGAAGTTAAACGCAAATTCACACTCGGTAGTAATACTTCTCGAGTAGGCTTCTTCCACGAACTTACTGATGGTGTTTGGACACTCGTGCTCATCAAGCAAGTAAATAGTACAGAGACTGTCCTCTCTAAGATTACCTATAAGTTTCTTTGCGTCCTGGGAGCTGATAAAAGGGCTTGAAAAGATGTATTCCGATAGTGGATTGGAGGCGTAAATTTTATCACTTAAGCATTTACTCCAACAATCGTCTATTAATTCCATATAGCCTGTGAAATCGTTTCCATGAACCTTTGGTAAATGCCAATGGATTTTTCTCCCGCCACTAAGCGCACTCTCTATGAAATCTTTAGTACATTGAACAAGGCAGGGATTGTAGATGCCGGAACCATCTTTTAGCGTTTTCTCGGTGTAGAAAAGAAGCCAGTAGCCCTCGTCCTTCGTGCCACGTGCCAATCTACCCAGTCTCTGGACTACGCTGCTTGGAGATGAAAGTTCCGAGATCACCACATCAAAGCTCAGGTCAACCCCGACTTCCAGCACTTGCGTTGATACCAGGACACGAGTGCTGCCTTCTCTTACGTGCATTATTTTGTCTTCTCTGTCTTTGGGTGTCATTCGCGAAGTCAACAGTACCGGCTTTAGTCCTTTTCCGTCTAATTTTCTGTAAATCTTCTTTGCTTCACCAATGGTGTTCGCTATTACTGCAACCTTAAAGTCTTTTCCAGCGTAGTCTATTACATATTCAGCGAGTTTGTCGTGATCTTCATCCATTTCTTCTATTCCCACAGTATTTAAGGGCATAAGTTTCTTGTTTAACTCAAACAAATAAAAGGAGTCACTTCGAATGGAGCTACTTAGGCGCGGATCGTAATCAACGAAGATTATGTTATTATTAGTAGACTCTTTTAT
>NZ_JBMFLX010000051.1:3964-9031 GCF_049970975.1 Infirmifilum sp.
TAGACTCTTTTATCCCCTCCAGTAACTTCCATGGCAAAGTCGCAGTCATTATTAGCAATGGACTTCCACTCTTGCTTAGGAATTCAAATACAGATAAGTAGTGTTGGGCCGCACTTTCGTCCTCTTCTAGTATTAGGTGAACTTCGTCAAACACGCTTAAGGATGAGAGCTGAGAAGCCCTGGGTATTTCATAGTGACCCGTGTGACCCTTTACGAGTTTACCATAAAGACTAGGGGAGATTTTAGCAATGTTGTAAAAGTAGGTGTCATAAGTGGTGACAACGAATAACCCAGATAAAAACGGGGTCTCATGGACCACACTATATTGACGTCGTACAACACCTTTACTCATTTCTTCTCCCACAAGCTTCTCAAACCCCGCACTCACCCTCTTCATGATATCTTCGATTAGACTCCTTGTTGGAACTACGTGGATAACTCTCAAGTAATCCGGGTCTTCATCAATTACGGCATGAAGAGCGGCTGTCATGGATATAGCAGTTTTGCCTATACCAGGCGGAGCCCTAATTATTATAGCCTTATTCTCTTTAATACCGCATTCAACACGGTTTAGCGCTTCTAGCAAGAATTCTCTAGGTTTGTTAGACCCGAAAACGCCGGCTTCCACCAATTTCAAATAAAGGTCTTCTAATCTTAGTTTTTTCATGGCCATCCCTATTATGACGTCAAAGTCTCCACAATTCTTTCCACGCACAGCGACGAGAATGGTGGACGCTTTTTTTCTACTGCTATCTCTTCGGCAACTCTAACAAAGTAGTAAGATGCGAATGCGGGATCTTTGGCATCGTGCACGGCTTCGTAGAGGTATGTTAAAGCGTTAACTACTTTTGGATTTTTGGCCTCGTAAGCCAGTTCGATAAAATCGCTAAGCTGCTGTGAGCATTTTTCTCCCAATTCGTCTAAAAATTCTAGGATCCGGCTACTCAATATTATATCTTCCCTTGAAAGTTCAACATATTCTTTCCCACCATAAGATGCTAGCATGTGCGTTCTAAATGACAACGGGCGCGTAATTGGCGGTTCGTTATTCCCTGATTCGAAAAGGCTAGAGAGACGGTTAAGAACTTCTTTCGGAGCGTATTTTGCTAAAATGTGGATCTGGAACAGGTACGGTAGTACGGGTCTCATTCTTACCCTACGAGTAACATGGGAAAGGTTTATGCTGATAAACCTTTTAAATTCCATTGGATTCCTGGAGAGCAGTTCGGGCGTTGTCATAAACTCGTAGGGTCCCAGAAGCCCTGGCGCTCCCACATATGACACGACTAGTCCTGCGATTAATAATGAAAGCCACGCATCGTCCACTCGTATCTCAATATTTCTGCTGTATGGCGCATTATATTTTAGCGAAGTTTCGTAAAATTCCACCTTGAGCATTTGAAGTAACGCTATGTTGCCTTTACCCAAGGTAATTTTGTCTGCAGCAGACGATATATTGAGATGCCTGCCTGGTTGACCAAGTAACAGATTGCGTAAGTTATCTATGAATAACTTTGCTAAGTCCAAGTAGGTGTTTAAGTTTTTACTTTCTTTCACAATTTCTTTCACAATATTACTTTTACTAAGAGTTCCTTTATCGTTCTTGTGTAAGTATGGCCACACAAGCTTTTCTTTCACTTCGAGAACACTCTTGAGACCGTTGACCGCTTTCTGCAGAGAGTATTCGATCTCTCGAGAACTCGATTTTAGCTCGACCGTATTCTTCTTTACAAAGACTTCCAAATCACCTAAGGAAGCAATTGCGTTTATTGCTGTAGTTGTGAGCTCTCTTATTAGGAGACCCTCAGGAGGTAAGTCTATTAATATACTATTGTCGCTCAATCACAACCACCTCATCTCCAATCTTTATTGGCAAAGCCCCTCCTTCCAATTTAACTTCAACCTTAACTGGTTCCAAACGGTCCACTCTGTACATGTACAAGTGTTCTCTATAAGGTGCCCCCGAGTAATCGCCCATTTTACCAACTCTTTTGTAGTCTACTACAAGCTCTCGAAGAAGTGGAACTTCCTCTTGAACTGATACTATGTCTCCCCAAGTAGAAAACTGCGTATGAACGGTATTTTCACCCACCAGCTTTGAAGCCGTCCCATAGTCCACGTCGATGACAGAGACAAGTCCATGAGAGCCCCCAATCCTAATAATCGAGTACGCAGCTTTGACGAGGTTCCGCTTTTCTTCTTCCTTAATATCGTTGCTAAATACATAGACCACTTCCATATCTTTTGCTGTGTTGAGTTTGCCAACATAGGTCTTACCTATCGCCACAGCATCCATCTTCGCTATTGATTCCCTTTTTCTGAACCACCAGATCCGCGTAAGATCCGCATACAGTATTATGCGACTTAGCAACTTTGTGTTGACCGATATTATCTGCTTTCTTATCCGCTCTGCCGTACTACAATCATAGCAAATATAGCCCGTGTCTTCTTCTGGCAGGTTTTTTAACTTTGCGTAACCATAGGCAAGTGCCCCTATAAGGGTAGTCGGTGGTGGTACTAGGTATGATTCCCTAGTTTTGCTCGCTGTGTACTTACGTATTAAATAACCCCAATGAAAACTAAGTGAAACCTTAATATAGAAAAAGGACATTGTGTTTACACCTGCTACTTCATTAGAGGTGATATTTTAATTCTTTAGTCCTTTTCGTACTTCGTGTAGAGGTCTATTGCTGTGCCTGCTAGTGTATCAAAGAAGTCTTCAAGGCTCTCGGCTACTGTAACTACCTGTTGTTCGGTGGCTGTAACTGATTCTCCATAAACTACTGCTTTGCTATCTAGCTCCACCTTTAAGCTGTTCTTAGCATATCCTCTGAACTTTAATAACCTGTTAACAGTTTCCTGAACGTAACCTTTGACTTGCGGTGGATGTACCATGAAAGGCAATGGATGAGTTACTGTGGCAACGGCCGATATAACTCTCTTAACTGGAGTAAATCTAGTCAGCTTGGCCCCAAAACCTACTCCAGTAAAGAGGGCTTGTAAGGCTGCGAGAGCAACTTTGACCCTCCTCAACCTCTCATCGAAATTCAGTGCTTTTTCGACTTTAACTAGCGATGTAACACCGATACCACTTAAGTCGATGGCTAGAGTCAAGCCATAAATTCCGGAGGCAACTTCAACATAGTATAGCATTTGAGCTTGTGCTCTTCGCTCCTCTGCTTTATCGCTCTGTTGCCCCCCTTTCTCTTGCTCTTTTTCTCTTCTCCAGGTTTCCGTCGGCACGTGCCTTGCGTGGATCTGCGCTTCTATAGCTGTAACATCAATGGCATCATATACCGGTAGCACGTAACCGCAGTAGAACCTTGAAGTTCTCTTAACTGGTAATTCATCCTTGGCGAAGAGAAAACCTCCAATATCGGCTACAAGACTTTCGGTTATAGCTGTTTTTTCAAAATCATGTTTTAAGCTAATTATGTAAGTAACGTCAGATTTAGATTTTGCGCTCTGTGCGCTCTGAACGATGGCTTTCAACTTATTAGTCAAGTGAGCGTCATCCATGAACTTAACGAACTCGTGTCTTTCATCCCATGGTGTTAGCGGTGGGGTTAGGTTAGCGGTCCTGTAAATTATTTTGGCATACTCTACTAGTGCTCTTTGATAGGCGTTTGCTACGGCTTCTCCGCTAACTGCTGGAACATATACTAGCCTGTAGCCGCTCTCTGTTGGGATAACCATAGGAGCTCTTCTATGCTTAACTACATTACCGACTGTTTCAACAGCATTTAGAGCCTCGACGTTGACCTCAAGCCTGGCAGCCATGGACAGGAAGACCACGAACCCCCACCCTACTCGCTCACTTTTTCTTCCTCTTTAAATTCTTCCTTTTCCTCATCCTTTCCCTGCTTTTTACCCTCCTCTTCTTTACCCCACGAGTAAGATATTGCTAGCGACGCCACGATTTTTGCAAAGCTAAGATCCAATTCTGCTAACTTCGAGAACGTTTCGACATCCTTACCCGTAGGCATGAACACATCTTCGCCACGATCATACTCGCTCTTCAAGTCCCTCAAGGCCTCCATGAGAACCTGCCTTAATGTGATAACTGAGTAAGCATTAGCTATTCTATCGATGTAACCATACGCTCTTTCTCGTGCAAAGTAGCTAAGACCTCGAGCGAGGTTTCTTAACGCCTTTTTCTCCTCCTCATTTAAGTCGCGATACAATAGGGGTCTCAAATGTTGCTCACCCATCAATCTATTTATATGTACTCCTCTTAATATAAAAACTTTACTCTCCCAGGATTCATAAACAGTCTAAATAAAAATGATACCAATCTCCATGGAACTCGACGTACGCACAAAAATCCTCTGCGTTTGTAGTCTCAATCCCATTTTGCTGTTCTACGATCATCTTCTCAAGATATATTGAAAGTTTTAGCTAGTTTACATCTCGAAACCTTTCAGCAGGTCTCCTTTTAAAGGCTTTCAGTACAGTAGTTCTATTTGGAAGACCGAAGGAACTAAAAGATTCCTAATTTTACACCAATCTTTTGATTCATTATCTGCTCCTTTATCAATACAGAAGTTGCTGGCTTTTGGTATTGGTGGGGACATTGAGCTGAAGCCTTTCGAAACATGAACCCAAGTACAAGCTTGAGGGAAGGGGGTTTGAACCTTAACGTTCAAAAGAGTTTGTTAAAAATTGGAAAAGGGTTCGCCGAGCTCTTGAGCTATGGCGAGACGCTCCCACTCAGGAATAGGTTGAAGGAGATCGAATCCACTGTTTAAGAGGGCCCTAGCATTGGTCTTGGGAGTGGGGTTATCGCTTCATTATTTTTTCTAAAGGCATGCGGGTTTGTCAGACTATGAGAACGTGTTCTGTTGGATACTATGTGACAAGTCTAAGCGTGGCAGGAGATAAATTTACAACGCTAAGGAGCTGATAAGCAACGTAGAGAGCGCTTCCGGAGACTGTGTTAAAGCAGGTAGATCCACTTCGAAGGCCGTGGAGGACCTTCACTGGGAGGGCACCGAGGATAGAGTGCGTCTCGAGGCTGAGGACTTCCTTAAAAAAGTCGTTCAAGACCTGCTAAGCGGATTTTTCAAG
>NZ_JBMFLX010000052.1:0-8961 GCF_049970975.1 Infirmifilum sp.
GTAGATCTTTTAGCTCAGTTCTCTCAATGTTGATCGGCTTCATCTCAAGCTTACCCAGCGGTGAAGTGGTATTTCACACGCTCCTCTGTAATGATGATCCTCTCAAACGGGATCTTGCTAGCAGGATCCCTTACGCACAGCATAGCGGGCTTTTCAGTCCTGACTCCATACACTATGTATAGCCAGTAGTCCTTCCCCTTCTCCCTGGCAGCCCTGAACTCCTCCCCGGTGAGATCAATGTCTAGCGATCTACCAGCTTTAGTCTTTACCTCGATGAACCTCACCTCTAGGATTTCCCCGCCCTCTCCCCTCTTTATGCTCTTCACATCGTAGTGCTCGTAGCCGGATACCATTGTAGCCTCCCTACCGCTTAGCCGCTCGTAGTTATGCACTATGGGTATGGCATCGTCCTCAGCCCACCTCCAAACCTCATCACTGGGGACTTCCTTCACCTCTGGCAAGAATGCAGAGCTAAACATTATAAACTGAGGCTCTGCAATCTTCACATTTACGTCTGCCTCTAGATCGTGCATGTAGAACCGGCTTTTGCAGCCAAGCCTACTCTTAACATCCTCGTATTTACTTAGCATGCTAAGCAAGACTCCGACCCCCTTTCTCAGCTCCTCTTCATAGAAGGTGTTGTGGGACGCCAAGAGAACCTCCTGCCTAGCAGATTCGATCGCATCGGTTAAGCCGTATACCTCGTCCACAGGAATAGATTTATCTAGGGTTTCTAGCAGCTTCTCTACAAGCCTGGTCCCCCTAAGTATCCTTATGCTCCCAGTTTCGAGGTCGCCTACGACCCCTATAGGTTCCCTATAAATTACTGAGCCCCTTGCAATGATGCTAGCTTCTGAGAGGAGCATCACCTCCCTTCTATCACACTTGTAGACAAAGTACTTGGGGTAGCTGCCTGCCTTGAAATAGCTCTGCACTGTTTTAAGGGCTTCCTCTGGGTTTTTCAGCGGTATCTTGAACACCACCCCATCGCTAGATCTTAACATAATCTCATCCTCAGACTCCCTAACAACCTTCAGGTTCGGTTGCGCGGATATATGGGTCACTATCTTCCTAACAGCGGTGATGGCGTCATCGAGGTCTCTAAAGCCTGTTAGGTGAAGGAGGTTCTCGCGGACTCTCTCAGCCTCTTCTTCGGATGACGACTTTGATGGAAATATCTTCTTGTGGTTTATCTCAGACACAAGCCTCTCCAGGGTCTCTATAAATGTCATGACAAAGTTTTTAGCGTCGCTGACCACGAGCTCTATGATCTTAGACTCTGAGAGCGAGATCTTTTTTCCCTTAAAGTCGATCTCAAGGGGTATTAGCTCTCCGATTGTCTCCCTCGACCCCACGGCATGTTCGAGCAGCTCGTTTTTTATAGTTGATAACAGCACCCTTTCTCCAAGGATTGGGTCTAGCTTTCCAACTGAGATCGAGATGCCGTAGAGCTTTGCAAACACAACTTCTGCAACAGTCTTCTCCATGGCATCCGCTAAGAATAGGTTGAAGACATAGGTATTCCTATTCTGCCCGTATCTCCACACCCTTCCTATCCTCTGCTCAAGCCTAATGGGGGACCAGGCTATCTCATAATTTATAACAACATTGGCGTGCTGGAGGTTGAGCCCCTCCCCGGCCACATCGGTTGTTATGAGGATTCTCGGGGCATCCTCTGAGAGCCACTTCCTAATATCATCAATTTCTTCCCTGTTCTCCGACGTGAACATCCTCACTACTCCAGGGTCTCCTAGTTCCTCCCTAGCCCAGCCCACGAGCTTGTTGTAGATGTATCGTGCCGTGTCCTTGAACTCTGTAAACACTATTGCCTTCCTGCTAGCTAGATCCATAAACTCGGCTGGAAGATCACCTGGATTTGCCTTCATCACTAGGCGGAGTATCTTCTCTAATGTCCTAACCTTGGAATCTTCTTCATTGCCTGATAGGATGCTCTCCGCATATCTCTTAGCATCCTCGAGCTTTTCTACTAACCTACTTTCCAAGAACATGCTGAGATACGACATCAGTCCGTTGAACCATTCATCGAGCTCCTCCTCAAGGTCTTCCACATCGCCTGACAAGATATCGTCGAGCTCTCTAGCGCGTTCTTCGATCTCTTGAACCGCCTTCTCCAATTCCTTGCCGCGCCCGGAGCCGATTGTCTCCACCAACCCGCCCCTCTTCATGACGAGCTTGCTGAAAGTCTTCACAAGGGCCTGGGGGCTTGAAAGCCCCCTCTTAATGAGGAGGGTTCTTAGCAGGGCGACTATTGCCTGTGCTCTCTCAGGCTTAAAGCCGTAGTTGTTGATCATATAGTTATAGTATTCTCTAAGGTATTGCGCGGCGAGATCAGTTATGGTCGTTAGAAGTTTCCTCTCAGCATCGCCAGGCTCTATTAGTACAGCGATCATTGTGCAGGGCTTGAAGATTTCGGCCTTCTCATAAATTGTGTTCACATCCTCCTTGCTCCTCCTGATCAGGATCACATTATGAGTTTGCCGGTAGAAATCGGGCTTGTCGAATACTTTATCCAGAGCCCCCACGCTTTTCTCCTCTATGAGTGATGGGTCTATAAGGGCTAGGCGGGCTAGATAGTCCCTGGCCTTCCCCCTATGCGGGGTTGCTGAGAGTAGGAGCAGCACGGCATCCCTGTTGTCCATAATGATCCTGCCGAGACTCTTCCACCTATCGTTCGGTTCATACCCTATGTAGCCGAGCTTGTGGGCCTCATCCACTACTATGGCATCCCACCTATTCCTGATCAGGATATCCATATACCTATCCTGCTTTAAAGTATCAATAGACCCTACATACCATCCGGAAGGTAGCTCAGGACTCCTGGCTAGGACGTCTACGCTCTTCCTGTCTATTACGGTGGGCGATATGCCCATTTTCTTCATCTCATCTACCCACTGATCTACAAGGACGCTGGGGACAGCTACTAAGACCCTTTTGAGCCCATGCCCCCTGTATCTACTTATTGCTGCGAGCACTCTGAGGGCGGTAATCGTCTTGCCAAGCCCTATCATGTCTGCTATGAGCATTCTTGTTGGCTTTATGAAGAGGGACTTGGCCACAACCTCTGTTTGGTGTAGCAGCGGGTTTCTCCCGCTGTATATGAAGAAGGGGTTGTACTCCAAATATCTCTCGGCAATCCATGTAAGGGGAGCTATATTCGAGCTCATGCTCCAACACTCAGTCCAGCATATAGAGAGCCTTCACCGCCCTGCCGACCCGCATCATATGCCAGTACCGCGCCGGGTTTTGGGATTTATACCTGTCGATCGCTATATCGCACAGGATGTTCAGGAAGTTTGCGTTCATGCTCAGTATTAGGCTCCTCAGGGCGTTTAGCCTAGCACCATTAGGATTGCTGTATGTCGCAGCTGTGAGCGCGAATAGTAAGTGCCTCTTGAACGCAACCTCGTTTGGGAGTACTACTACCTGCTTATCGTAGTATACGTCCCTACCGGGCACCTTTACCCTCCTAGTCCCCACTGCCTCCCCGCCGAGATCCCTCGCGAAGTCCACGAGAAGCTCCGCGAACCTAGCTGGGAAAGCTATCTTCTCCTTATTGTCGACGACAGCTCTTAGAGGGTCTTGCCCCTCGAGGAGACTGTAATACTTTATATATAACCTATGTGTGCTCAGAACACCCTGATACTCGTAGTTAGGCCTCCCCCTCCTCTTAGCCACGAAGGTGAAGGCGTAGCTAAACCCGGTCGACAAGGACGCTACCCCGTATTAGCTCTTTTCTTAATCTTAAACCTCATCCCCTCTTTATTGACTATCAGTTCATCGATTCTGCGAAGCTCCAGCTCGCTCTTGGGAGTGTAGGTGGTCTCTATGGTGGCTTTCGCTCCTGATGTCCTAAATATGTTGACTATCGTACTATAAAGCTGGTCTAGCACCGCGTGATCCTCGGTTTTTATGCTGAGGCTTATCTTCGTAGCCTCGCTGTTTATTTCTATGAAGCCGGCTACAGCTCCCCCGTGGGCTCTCATGATCTTCGCTATTTCCGGCAGTCTTGCTATTTCGCTTACTACTATACTTACGACCTTTGCGTCATCGCCTAAAGGCTTGCCTCCACCTGCGGTGTCTATGGCTATCTCTTCCTCTATCCACTCCCCGATCACCTGAACGCTGATAACCCTAGAATCTAGGATGCCGTCCCTCCCGTAGACGTCCGCTGTGATGATGTAGTTGCCGGCTTTATCCCCTTTTATCTTGAATCTGGCGGAGAGCGGAGGTTCCCCACTGAATTCCCTCGGTTCCACGGTGAGCCCCTCGTCTGGCTTCAACTTCACCTGGATCTCCCCTTCGAAGTTCTTCACATCAATAGATGCCTCCACCTCATACTCCCTGCCCTCTAGCACTCTATCCGGCAGCTTGCAGCTGATCTCTACTGGGTACTTCTTCTCCTCGTAGAAGAGCTTCCCAGCCTTCACCGTGTTCTTTAGGTCTAGCCTGATATCCCTTATGTCGAGCACCCTGCCGCTCCTATCTTCGACCTTGACGACCTTGTTGCTGGGAATAGATTTGGATATTCTATTCAGCCACTCGTCGAAGGCTTTTTCCCAGTATACAAGCTCCACATCATCCCAAGAGATATTTAATCTTTTTAGGAGATCCTCCACCTTTTCGAGTATTTTCTCCCCCTCTCCGGAGGACTTTGTCTCCTCCCTGCTGCTGAATATAGGCTTCCACACGAGCTCCCCTCCGGCCTTGACTGCATAGTCCTCGGTCTTGATGAGATCCTTAACAGCGTTTATGAAATCACTATACCTTATGATGGGCGTGTTAGCCTTATCCGTGGTTGTTATGAAGCTCCAGAGGCTGCCAACCCTGATCGGCTCCTCCTTAGGATCCCTGCCTAGGTAGTCCCTAACTATAGACAGTATGCTGTCTTTAGTGAACTCCTGCGGTATGAGCCCCTTATCCCTCAGGAAGTCCTCAACTACTACCGGTATCGGCTTGTCGGACTCCAGCGACAGTCCCTCCTCAAACCTAACCTCTCCCTGCCTATAATAGTAAACCCTGCGATAGCACCTGTTTATCATTGTCCAGGAATGCCTTTCATAATACTCCTTCTTGCTTCCAACTTTCTCCTTCAACACGCTAAGCAAGTCCTCTATATAGGTTCCCTCGCCTCTACCTAGCTTCTCCCCCACCATTGCTTTCAGGTGATCCTCGCCTATGCTGCCAGCAGCTATGTAGTACCTAAGCATCTCCATGAGTCCGTCCCAGGCGGTCCTGCCCCTGAGCCCGGCGAGCTCTCTGATACCGGATATATCTTCGGGGGCGAGCTCCTTAGCTTCTCCTATGCCGTCCACGTGGGGGGCTAGCACGACAATGTTGTTTCTACCTTTAAGGAGATTAAGCATCTCGTCCTTGGAGACCCTATCAGCTAGAACTAACAATACTGGGTCTCTGCGCTCGAGGTAATCCTTGGGTATAGATTTGATGTCACTGGCGGGGGGAACTGTGAATATAGAGTCCTCCTTATAGCCTTTTGGAGGTCTCCCTTTGCCTTTCTTCCCAGAAAGTCCACTCTCCAGGAGTTCCTTTAATTTATTCTTAGCCATATCATCTGTAACGTTCTTCTTCAGCGTTTCGACCAGCTCCTCTATGGATGGTATGTTGGTGAAGAACCACTTGGCACTATCACTCTCCGGGTCTCCATGCACAATTAGCTGCGGCAGGGTGCTCCTCAGAATCCCTAGAGTGCCCTTGATGTCTTGATCTGTGGGAGATACCGAGTATATGAGGTCTTGGGTTGTTGGGTATAAGCCCAAATTCATCGGGAGCCCTAGCCCTACGAGGCTGTGCAGCCAGATTATAGAGGCCAGCTTGAATCCCAGCCCCTCCCTCTCCTGTCCTAGGCCTCTGAGGTTCCTAGCAACTACTTTCTCATAGAACCCTTCCTTGCCGAGTTTCTTTATATTGTCGAAGCTCTCGGGGACTGCTACGTTTTCCATGAGAACTAAGCGGAACACCATGTATTCGTCTGGAGGGCTCCTGAGAATCGTCTCGTCCAGCGTCTCTCTCACGAACACTGGTATGTGGTACGGCATCACCAATCCTACCTCATCCTCTACCGCATCGAACAGCCCTTCTCTTAGCGCTAGCACCGCCTGGACTGCAATCTTGATTGCGTCTCTGGTCCTCTGGAGGTGTGGCAGCCTGTAGGCTAGCTTCTCAACTAATTCTAGGAACATTGGGTGGAAAGGATAAGTCTTCCTAGCCTCCCCCCAGAAGCCCTTATCATCTAGGATCTTCTTAACATGCGCTGGGTATTCCCTACCAAGCTCGCTTGATACGAATTCGCTGGCCATCCTATCCAGCTCCTCCCTCTCATACGCGAATATCCTCTTCCTAAGTATCTCGGCTATCTCCCTCTCGCCAACAGGCTTTATAATATCTACATTTGCCCTGCTCAACACGCTTCCAATAGCCTCGACAAGCTCTCTCCTGTGTATGTACTCCATGCCCGGCTTTGGCTCCACAGGGCCTCCTCTTATCTCATAGGGCATCGTTATCACCACGGTGACCTCCCTCACATTATACTTGCTGAGGGCCTCGGCCAGGTTCATTAGGAACGCAGATATCTTTGTAGGTTCTAGCCCGCTCTGGTCGTAGTACCTGCCTATCTCATCGATGAGCACAACCGCCCTGCTCCTGTCGAGCACCTGTAGGAGGGCATCGGCGTACGGCGCTGTCTCCATATCGTCTGAGCTCCTCACGGCGTCGTATCTCCCGAGTACGTGTCCTAGGTAGCCCCAGATCGTCTTGATCTTCCTGCCGCCGATCTCGATGGGCTTCGCCGGGCTCGGAGCAAGGTCGCTGTATTTGCAGTCTATGAAGACCAGGTTTGGGGGCGAGCTCCTAATCGAATCCCACTTCTCGTGGACGAAGCCTGCTATATCGCTGTCAAGCATCCTCAGCTTCGACGCCGCCTCATCCTTGCTCCGAGACTCTCTGATCAGGTTGAACACGTGGTATAGGAGGATAAGCGAGTGGGTCTTGCCGCCGCCTAGGTCTGATGGCAGGAGTATTAGGCTGCTTCTAGCCTCATACCTTCTGCCCCCCACAGACGCCTCCTTGAGCCCTATGAGGTTCATGATCACCTTAACAACCAGGGCTTTCATGGATTCTGTTAGGTGCGTTCTCTTGAAGAACTCCACGGGATCCTGTATGAACTGGGGCGCCCTTCCCTTCACAACATCGCCCAGGTCTACTGCTGGCTCGTACCTTAGGCTCTCAACCTCGCCCCTTATCTTTAGCCTCTTAGCATCAATCACAGGCCTCACCTCCCCTCTATATATTCGATTACGAGATTGGACAAATCGCTCTCCGGATCCCAGGCATACCCGCGGATCACCTTAGCCGCCTCCACCGCCTCCTTAACGAGCTCCGGGTACATGTTATAGAGATTCTGATATACAGCTTGGAACTCATGGCTGCCCTGCTTAGCATAGTATTCGAGCAGGTGGAGGACGTCGATGGTGTTTATCTTCCTCCCCTCAGCGGCTAGCTTCAAGGGGTTGATGCCCCTCACGCCGAGCACCCTTTTAAGCTCACCAATTGTTGTGTTGAGGGGCTCGAGCAGGGTGAATTCCTTCTGCTTAGACTTCTTGTCCCCGCTCGGATTTCCGGTGCTTTTCACGATGCCTGCACTCTCAAATAGCTTATAGCCTTTCTCCCGATCCAAGCTGTTTCCTATGAAGCCGTACGATAGCGTTATTATGTCCTGGCTCGACAGTACTATGGGCTCAACCGGTACGCCCTGCAGCGATGCCTGCCCCTTAGGCTTGGAGTAGAGCCTGAAGACAGCCTTCGATGTTAGGTAGAATAGAGCTTCGGGGGACTTCAACGCCTCGGATGCGTTGGCTATAACTCTGGATGCTATTGCATATGACTCCCGCACAAGGTCTCCTGCGGAGAGCTCCCTCCCGAAGTGGACAATTCTATCGTAAGATGTGAACATTGATAGAGCACCGAGCATCACCGCCAGGAACAGATCGCCCCCTGAGAGACCTGACCCAAGCGCCACATCCTTGGCTCTCCTGGCGCTCTTGAAAGCCTCCTTATACACATCGAGATACTCGCCAACCCTCTTCCCATCCTCAGCCCTCTTCCTCCAGACAACAACTATGTTGGACTTCAAAGCTGTTTTACCTATGGCGGTGACTCTCTCCTCCGACTCAGCTATAATTCCCCAGGCGCTGGTGACCCTCAAGCCGGCGCTCCTCCAACCCGCATCGACGAGCGCCACCCAGGCCTCCGGGCTGGTGTGGGCGAAGTAGGTGGCTATCAGGCCTCCTCCTCCCACAAGCTCCGACATCCTCGCGAAAGCCTTGCCCATGAGGCTCCTGTAATAGTGATCGGGATCCTTTACGCCGAAGTACTTAAGCCTACCCTCGCTATAACTGGCCTCGTGAATCGCCAAGGTCTCCCACTGGGTGTTATACATCAAAGCTTTCCTGTGAAACTTGGCCTCTAGCTTGTCACCACTCAGGGCCCTCTTGAGCCAGACATAGTAGAAGTCGCTGAGCTCAGCATATGGTATATTATCCCTGTACGGCGGGTCCGTCACTATCACGTCGAACCTCTCATCCCCAACACTTCCAAGCACGGTAGCATCGTCAAGCAGAACCCTAACCCTACTAGGACTACCACTAACAGCAGAAACAAGATAAGACAGTCCCTCTTCTAATGTTTTAAGATTCCTTAGATACGTCCCCGTCCAACTGATCCAAGGAACCATATCATTCCAGTTCCAAACCATAGCTATACCCCTCATGGAAAGAGAATGAGCCATTATTAGAGAGTGATTCCACACTGCGACAAGAGAACTATAGTTAGCATATTTGATTAACGCTATTGCTAGGTATGTTGTTACTGCTTCTGCGTATTTGCGCGCCCTCTCCCTGTCCCAGCCTTCTCGGAGCTTCTCCTCCT
>NZ_JBMFLX010000053.1:0-8887 GCF_049970975.1 Infirmifilum sp.
AAGCTCTGATGGTTGTAGTTTTGCGTAGCGCTTATATTGATGCTAAGCATACTTATGTAGTGCAAGCATTTTCTCAGAGGTAGTACGAAGGTATAGAGCATGCACATAGCTCAGAAGGGTGAGCCACCCAAAACGCCTATGAGGAGCTCAAGATACCCAGAGTCCACCCCCGGGGAACGTGGGACGAAGACCCCCAAAAGACTCTTCACCGTGTGCGGCGGGGGTGAAAGCTGCTGAGCGCCGCCTGGGGGAACCCCTTATTCGACGCCGTGCTGGAGTCCATTAAGTTTCTGAGGAGTCGGTTCCACCCTGAGAAGCCCCACATCTCCGTCTTAGCCCCTCCACCCCAGGGCTTCTATTCGGTTGCGTGTAATACGTGCCGCGAGCTGGCTGAAGAGGTTGAAGTAGAAGAGGAGGAGGGGGTAGAAGAAACTGAGGAGTTAGAGGAGGTTGAGTCAGCCGCGAGATCCAGGAATCCGGGTCACGCATTTGGGGCTGCTGTTGTGGTAGAGGGCAATGGAGAGATAGACTTTAAGTACAGTTTCTATGTGAGGAGGGGGGACAGCGGCTGGGGTGACGCTCAGCGGGATCCGCATACTCCAGTATTGGTGGTAGCCAAGATCTTGCTGGCTGACCGCCGGACATCCCTCTCGGTGCTGTGGTCTATAGGCGGGAGCAAGGTAGAAAGTGGTCCCGTAGACGTTGGGGGTTGCGGCGCAGTAGTATTTGCTGTAGCCCCACAGGAGGCTTGGGAGCCAAAGGGTTATGAGGAGGCGATCAAGAGACTGGCCAGGCACCACTTGCGGAACATGCCAGTCGCGATCCGTGCGGAGCCTTTAGTTAAGGTCATAAGGCTGGATAACCGAGTTTCTAGCGCCCTCGCTGCCGAAGTGGTGGTCAAGGGGAATACCTTGGGAAGGTACACGCAATCGTTTGCCGTGCTCGTAGCTACTTGTAGGGACAACGGCGAGATTTGGGCGGCCTCTTACCTGCTTAATTTAGGGGGGTGCTTCCACGGCAGCCGCAACAAAAGTACTGAGAGTTGGCTGAGAAAGGTATGTCAGAGCCCGTGGAAGGCCTACACGTTCGACGGACAGGGGAGGTGGGCCCTAGGCTATCTGCTGGAGGTGGAGGGCGAGGTAACGGCTACTGGAGATCTAAAGATACTGGCTAGGTGGGGCGAACACGGGCTCGAGAAGGCTGCCACGGTTGGTTGCATGCTGATCGAGGAGGAGAAAGGCAAAAAGTACCTGTTAAGGGACTATCACTTAGCCCAAGAGGAGCTGTACCAGCTGGAGGAAGGCAGGGCTCCGGGCGTCGCCATACAGGAGCTAGCGGGCAAGGCGGGTGGCGGATGCCCGGGCTTCCAAAAAGCTGTAGATGCCCTGTGGAGGGCTATCGAAGATCTCGGCATTAAGAAACTCTACAGGTTCCAAGAGGAGGCCGCAGCCGAAATTATGGGTGCTCTTGATAAGGCATCTAAGGGGGAGAGCCCGCCGGCAGTCGTGATCACCGCTAGAACTGCAGGCGGGAAGACGTTGGCATTCCTAATACCAGCCATACTGCTGGCCATCCGCCAGAAGCTTTGCGGAAAACGCGTCGGCGTCAAGGCGATACTAATCTACCCGACGAAAGCATTGGCGAACGATCAGGTGGAGGAGGTAGCCCACCTCCTCTATGCCCTATGGCGTAGAGGGGGGCCCGAGATAACGTTCGGCCTTCTTCATGGCGACGTTCCGGGCAGCGATGAAGTGAAGTACTCTCGAGAGCCTGTAGAGATCCCAGCCTCATGTCCGATTCATAGGAGTAACCTAGTAGTGTCGTGTGATGAAGACAAGTGTGTCGCTACCTGTACTGCTGGTGGTACTGGGTGTCAATTCGCCGAATTTGTGAGCCGCAATATGAAGAAGGTGAGAGACGAATTATACTACGAGCCGCCGGACATATTAATAACCGACGAGGACATGCTCAACAGGATTTTGTCGGGATCGCCGAAAACCCATATAGTCAGCGGGGAATCAGCCCCCTGGTATGAGTGGCAGCTCTTTGGGAAGCCCTACTTGAGGTGCGCCGCTTGTAAGCATACCTATCCAGCTGGCCTAAGAATTAAGAAGTGCAAAGTATGCGGCTCGGATAGGCTCGAGGGTCCGATTGACCCCTCAAGACCCTCCATGATAGTCTTGGATGAGGCGCATCAGCTGTATGGGAGCTTCGGCATCCAAGTACACCACATGCTCTCCCTCCTAGAGGAGGCCGTTGGCTCTAAAATTGTTTACGTCCTTTCTAGCGCCACCATGGGAAGGGCCAGTCAGTTCGCCAGCTCGCTCCTGGGTAAGCCCCTTAACGAAATTCGAGTAGTGGCGGCTGGGCGTAGTCCGGGTCAGCCGCAGGGAGGGTCGGGCTCCGCATATAGGAGGTGGTTTGCCCTCATCATGCCCAAGGCATATACCAGGGACGCTACACTAGTAAGGCTTCTTGCCAAGTTTTACGAAGAGTACCAGACTAAGGCAAGGTCTACGCCGCGCGGCGTAATATTCACTAACACATTGGCCGAGAGCAACGAGCTGGTGGCAAGCCTTAGGAACGATTTTGGAGCCAGAGAGGCGCGCGGAAGGATGACTCAGTCGGTTAGGGTTTCGGGCCACACGACGGACTACTCTCAGGATAGGAGACGGGTTGAGCTCGAATTTAAGAGGGGACAGCTGGAAGTGCTCGTTGCTACCAGCACTCTCGAGGTGGGCGTGGACTATGGGGTGATAGATTATGTGGCTATCTATGGGCTACCATACAGGGTATCCAGCTTCGTCCAGCGAGTGGGCAGGGCCGGCAGGGGGAGAGACGCAGTCGTGTTCGTCGTGTTTGATCCGGAGTCACCTGTGAACTACGACTTCTTTGAGAACCACAAAATGCTATACGATGGGGAACTAAGGGATAAGGCCATAGAGCGGGAGGTGATGGAGGTAACCCCGTACAATGAGGTCGCGATAGAGAGGGCGGTTAAGAGGTGGGCCATCGCAGAAGTCCAGATGGCTTGCTCAGACTTAAGCAGCCCAACGCATAAGCTTATGTGCGGTCTAGTGGCAGCTGAGCTCAAGAACACGGAAGAGAGAAAGCAGGTCGCTGAAATACTTAAACGTCGCCTAGAGGAGAAGCTAAGAACGGGCAAGATGCCGAAGAGCTTAATTCGGGCGGCTTCTATTAAGGAGCAACTAGTTTTACAGGCAGTTAATGAAGTGGTAAGGGCTATTTGGCAGAGAGCGGAGAGAATAAAGGGTCTCAGAGAGCTTGTAGACACCCTAGGCGGGGAGGAGACCCTCTACAACTTGAGACACAGCGACGTGGAGGTCATATTTGAGTTTCCTCCACAGCCGAGGAAGAGGGAAATGAGATACGCTGTGAGTCACTCCCTATGGGGCCAGATAGTAGCTTATAGAGGGGTAGCATACCAAGTGAACGCTGTCCAGCCGTCGCGCGTGGTCGATATAGGTAGGTGGCTACAGGGTGACCACTAACCCTGAATACCTAGAGCTCATAGCTAGCATAGCTGAGGACATGGCGCAAAGCTACAGGGGCACTGGAGCAGGGGATGCGTTGGAGAGGTTTGCAGAAAGAGTCAGAAAGGGGGAGGTAGAGGTGTGGGAGCCATCGAAGGTGTCCTTTAACCTCGGACCGAGCGCAATATCTGACCTAAGCTACTTCAGGTGCTCAGTATGTGGGTACGTGGAGCAGTCGAAGAACAACACCATACCTAAATGTCCAAGGTGCGGTAGCGAACGCAACATGGTACAGGCCTACGTTGGGGCACCTAGCGAACCCGCTGGAGCCGGGGTTCTGGAGTACGACGCCAATAAGGATTTCCAGCGTATGGGTGATAGCCTAATTCTGTCAGCAAGGCACATAATAGACATATGGGCGTGCCCCACGGTGGGCACCGCGAAGAGACTTAAGGGCCTGATGCCCAAGGATCCCGAGAGACCTCAGTCGAGTCTCTGGTTCACTTGCCCCTACGACGACTCCACAGCAGGAGCATGCCGCTACCTAGTAAAAGATGGTACTGTAAGGTGGTGTCAGTATAACAGCCATAGGTATGCGTACGTAAGCTTCAGTAAGATAGGAGGCATAAAAAGGGCTCCAGCCATGCCTAGCGAAGCGATGACTAAACCCATCAAGATCTCCGCCCACTTGCGGAGGAGATGTCTAAAAGACATAACTAGTGAGTTTAGGAGACTGTTGCAGGAAAGAGGTCTCGCGAGCGAATGGGTCGAGGAGACCTGTCTCGGGGAGTTTGAGGTAATAACCTTAGTCCCGCTTTACCTAGTCGGCCACCCCTACTCAAGCAGGCGGGCTAGGACTGCTGTAATGTACTATTCGCGACAAGATAATGTGCAAAGGCTGATCGCCATGGGGAGGAAGATAAGGACGTACGGGATATTAGTCAAAGTGGGATCCGGCGCTATAAGAAGGGCTATCAAGGAGGTCGGCACTATTAGGGGTGTGAATCCGACCCCCTTCGAGGTAGCCCACTCGCTGGCGCACGTTCTCGTAAAAGCTGTGGTCAAGGTCTCGGGCGTAGATCCGAGAGAGGTGGGGGAGTCGGTATTGAGGAACCAGGAAGGATCCTACGAGGTTCTCATATATGACGACTCCCCAGGTGGGGTGGGTGCTACGACCGGTGTAGTAGACCTAGGGATGCCAGATCTAGCCGAGGAGCTGAGAAGGTTCGCATCACTACCATGCCCCAGGGGCTGTTTGTCGGCTTGCAGGGCCTGTCTCTACATTGAGGGATGCGGCTCCCTAAACAAGGGGCTTAACTGGGTAGCCGCAAAGGCTCTGCTGGCTCCTTCCTCCTAGGTGGCGCCCTTGCAGGCTGAGGAGGTGCTGAGGATCCTCAGGTCTAGGCCGTCTGGATGCGCGTACCTATTTGAGATAGCCGAAGAGTTGGGCGGGAGGTGGGCGGACGCCCTCAGAGGTCTCGCCGAGCTAGAGGCCAGAGGTCTGGCTAGGAGGAGTGGTCCCCCGATTGACCCCACCAAGCCCATATCCACAACTCTTTGGTGCGCTGCTGAGGGCCGAGAGGAGGGGCCGTATGGGGAAGTCGAGGCACTGATTTTAAGTCCGCCGGTGGTTTCAGACCTCGGAATACCGCAGGGGGCCCCCTCCTACGGTCTCGAGGAGAGCCTTAGGAGCTTCATGTGCGGAGCTAGAGAGAGCATGAGGATCATGATGCCATACGTTGGAGACCTCCTAAACGTCCTGATGCTTAGTTGCCTAGAGAAACTAAGGCAGCTAAAGTGGATAAGGGTGCTCACCGAGGACGAATATAGCAACAAAAGGGTTCTAGAGCCCATGAAGTCGTTCTTAAGCAACTTGGAGGTTGCTTACGCGACGAGGAAGATCGGCGGGGTTAAGGTTAGGGGCGTCCACGCTAAGCTCATAGTGATAGATTCCAGCGTGGCAATCGTGGGCACTTTCAATTTAACTAACGCACACCTGGCTGTGGATTACGACGTGGGTTTAGTCGTCAGGGGCAGAGTGGTCTCGCACCTAGCGGAGGTTTTCGATGCAGCCTGGAGGGCAGTCTCAGGCGGTTCCTAGATCTCACCAGATTTGCCGCAGCGGGATTTTGAGAGGAGAAGACGCGTTGTTCGCATTTGCGAAGCTTCACAGGCTGATAAGAGAACGATGCAAAAGGAGACCTAGGAAATTTAAGAAGTGCGCCAAAGAGACCGCTAAGGCATTCTCCCTCCTAGAACTGCTCTATCTCATGGATAGCAAGCTTGGATGGGGAGGTAAATGGGTTGTTAAACTGGAAAGCATAGGCGGTCTACTCCTAGGAACGGTAGCAACCCCAGGCGGCAAGCACTTATGGCTTTACCTGTACATGCCCAGCTATGGGGAATTCGTCTCAATGAGACTCGAGCAGGCCTTATGGGAGCAGGCGCAACGTGGGCGCAAGTTATTCCCTCTGACCGAGGTCAGCGTATCGCGGTCAGGCGCCCGTCTTCTAAGACCGATAGGCTCTGTACAGTTCTACGGCGCGACTAGGGGGGAGCTGTCAGTGGGCAGGAATCCAGGGGCCATAATCCCAGCCATAAGCGCTGGCGAGCTGTGCTGTGTTCTGAGGGGGATGCTCATACCAGGTTCCTCCGTGGCGGCTACCCTAACCAAGGCCAATGGCGTCCCCAAGCTTGCTGTGGGCTTCCTAGTGGTCGTTGAGTTCGATAGAGAGCTGGACGCGGCTAGGATACACGAGGAGATGGGGGGCTTAGGGAGAATATGCGGCATTGGCAACGCCCTCCGCCTAGAACCCTTCACGCCTATGCTGGCAGACCGCGGCCTTAAGGGAAGGTGCGTAGCCGCGATTCTGGTTCCTCGGAGAGCTCGGGATGGCATGCTATGGATCGCTCTGGTACTCAGCGTGTTCAACGGGTGCAGGAGGGGTGGATACAAGGCAATTATGCTGGACGAAGTAGCCAGCGCCCTGTGGTGCGCTGCCGAGGTGGACGTGTATAGGCAGCTGGCTAAGACGCTCAAGGAGAAGTACCACTGCATACACAGCGACAGCGTTGTATCCGGGGAGGGAGAGAAGCTGTGCATCCCAGAGTCAGAGTCGCTGAGGTGGCTAAAAGACATGAGGACAAGCGGAGTAGTAGACGACAGGGGATGCTTCAGGGAGCTCTAAGCCTGTAGTACTTGCACATCTCTTTTATTGGGCATGTGGGGCACTTGGGTCTCCTCTTTGTACATATCTGGGATGCGAAGTCGATCGCGGCTAGTAACTCCTCTCTTCCCAGCGGAGTCTCTGCCGCGAGTTTCCTGAGGATCGGATCGTAGGAGTACCTAGGCCCTGGATCTCTCCCGAGGGCCACCCTCGAGATTATCCTAGCCGTGTTAGCGTCCAGGACTGGAAGGCGGGAGTCGCAGGCTATCACGGCTACAGCAGCCGCTACGTAGGGCCCGACCCCGGGAAGTTCCTCAAGCTCCTCGTAGGAGCATGGAACCGAACAACCTCTTCTAGAGAGCTCCTCGCTTATAGCCCTTATGGTCCTGGCCCTCCACTTCCACAGGCCTAGGGGTCGCAGGAGCTCCCTGAGCTCCTCCTCGCTGGGAGGAGGGCAGGGGCTCGGGAACCTTCTCAGAAGCTCCGGGAAAGCTGCTGCCACCTTGGCGGCGTCCGTCTGAATCAGGAGAATTTCGGCCAGCAACACAGCCCACGGATCTCTAGACTCCCTCCACGGGAAGTTTCTCCTGAAAGACGTCCAGCTCGAAGCTATAGTCTCGAAGGCCCTCCTTATAGTCTCGGCAGCCCTTTCAGGAACCTCCAAGTTTTCAGCCCCTGCCAACTAAGGCGGAGGTCAACCGGCCAATCTAATAAAATTTTGATCGCCCCCAAATATTAACAGTTGCCCTTGGGGACGGGCGTGTCTGCTATAGAGCTCTTTGCGGGGATCGGCGGGCTAGGGATAGGGGCTAGGCGGGCCGGGTTAGAGGTGGAGCTGGCGGTCGACGTGGACTGTAGGAGACTTGAGGTGTACTCTAGGGCCGTCCGGCCGAAGAGGGCCCTGTGCCTGGACGCCAGGGAGGTGGACTACTCGGGGTTCAAGGGAATTCAGGCCCTGATAGCTGGGCCGCCGTGCCAGCCGTACTCCAGGGCGACGCCCAAGGGGAGTAGGGGGCCCAGGCACAGGCTCTACATGCTGGACTTAGAGGTGGCCAGGGCGGCCGAGGAGGCGAGACCGGGCGTTGTCGTGGTCGAGGAGGTACCCGGTTGGAGACCCGAGGTGCTGGCCAGGGCCCTAGGGAGGCTAGGCTACTCCGTCCGCTTCGAGCTGGTGGACTTCTCCGAGTACTCCGCCCCTGTGGCTAAGAGGAGGTGGATCCTGGTCGCGTCCAGCGTGCTGGACCCCGCCAGGGTCTTCCGCTTCTTGAGCGGTCTCAGGGGGCCCCCCAAGAGCGCGGCCGAGGTCCTCTCGGGCCTACCGCCGGAGCCGTGCCAGGAGGACGAGTGCGAGTGGATGGGGGTGAAAGTTTACAACCACAGGTCTCCCAGGGTGAGGTCTAGGATAGCCGAGGTGTTCCCCCTCATACCACCGGGGTACTCGCTGGTGAGGGCTCACCGGGAGGGCCTGGTCGACGCCTCGAAGTATGTTAAAAACCCCGAGAACAAGCACAGCTACTGGCTCTATAGGATACCCCTGGAGGGCCCGACCAGGGCTGTCCCGCACCCGAGGAGGAGCATGGTGCTACACCCGTTTTACAACAGGATAATAACCGCCAGGGAGCTGGCCAGGCTCATGACGTTCCCCGACTGGCTCGACCTTAGACCCCTCAACCTAGAGGAAATGTACAGGGCGCTAGCAGACTCCGTACCCCCAGTCTTCTCAGAAAAACTGTTTACATCGATTGGCTCAATGCTCCTCTAGAGAACCGAAAGATCATCTTGTACTACCCAGAGTCTCCTCCGCCGGCTTCATTCGCGCGCCTATCGGTATTTATTCTAGCTTTTGTGCTTCGTGATCTCTGCGGCAATACTTGGGCTCGTATAGTTTCTGAGTATAACTGAGTTTATTAGTTATCGTTGCTGATTCGCGCTTATGAGTGTTTATCTCTAACACTTTTAACGGTAGACCTCGACTTAGAGGGCAACATCGATTCTCGATAGTATTTCTTCGCTTGCGGCCATGTTCTAAATCTTCAGCCCCTCGGGTAATAACATTAGTTTCTCGGTTCTAAGATCTTGGCAACGGCCGACTCTGGCTCCCAAGGTAGCTCTGCTTCTTAGATTGGTGGCTAGCTTCAGTTCTCCGTTTTCATCGGGAACAGAAAAAGGCCTTGTAATTATGGTTGGGTCACGGGTAGCTAAACTTTCACAGACATTACGCATTTC
>NZ_JBMFLX010000054.1:0-8497 GCF_049970975.1 Infirmifilum sp.
GAGGGTTGGCGAGTATCTCAATGTGTATAGGGAGGCCTTCGAAAGCGCCAGGAGAGCCAAGGATGTGGCGCTTAGGTCGGGTCTCTCAGGGGGAGATCTCTTCCTGGCGGTGATGCTCGGCGCTCTATCATTGTTCACATCCTACGATAAAATTGTCCACTTCGGGAAGGAGCTCTCCGCAAGAGACCTTGTGAAGGAGTCATATGCGATAGCGGCCAGGGTCATAGCCAGCGCGTCCGAAACTTTGAAGTCCCCTGAAGTTCTATTCTACTTAACATCGAAAGCTGTTTTCAGGCTCTACTCCAGGCCCATGGGGCAGGCATCGCTACCGGGTGTACCGGTTGAGCCCATAGTCTTATCGAGCCAGGACATAATAACTCTATCATACGGCTTCATAGGAAACAGCCCAGATCAGGAGAAGGGCTATAAGCTATTTGAGAGAGCAGGCATCGTTAAAAGCTCTGGAAGTCGGAGTGGAAGCAAAAGTTCCAAGCAGAAGGAATACATCCTGCTCGAGCCCCTCAGCACGACAATCGACGAGCTTAAGAGGGTGCTCGGCATGAGGGGCATCAACCCTTTGAAGCTAGCTGCTGAGGGGAGGAAGATGAATGCTGTAGACATCCTCCACTTGCTAGAATACTATGCTAAACAGGGTAGCTCAGCGTTCAGAGCTGTATATCAGAGCCTCTATAACATGCACCAGGAGCTCGTTAAGGAGGCGGTGGAGGCGGCTAGGGTGATCAGCGGGTATGCCTGGGATCCAGAGGCCGGCTTGTCCAAGCTCGTTATCGAATATATAGAGGGGAGGTGAGGCCTTTGATCGATGTGAGGAAGCTGAAGATAAGGGATGAAGTTGAGAGCCTAAAATACGAGCCAGCAGTAGACCTAGGCGATGTTGTGAAGGGGAGGGCGCCCCCGTTCATACAGGATCCTGTGGAGTTCTTCAAGAGGACACACCTAACAGAGTCCATGAAAACCCTGGTTGTGAAGGTGATCATGAACCTCATAGGGCTCAAGGAGGCTTCTGTTGGGGGCAAAAGGTTTGTGGCTACAAGCAACCTGATACTCCTGCCGTCAGACCTAGGCGGCGGTAAGACCCACTCGCTTATCCTCCTATACCACGTGTTCAACCTGATCAGGGAGTCTCGGAGCAAGGATGACGCGGTGTCGAAGCTGAAAATGCTCGACAGCGATATAGCAGGCTTCGTCAACGAGCACTGGGATCTGATTAGGAGCCCGCCCCCAAACCTAGTCTTCATCGACTGCAAGTATAGCGACCTTGCTCCTAGCCCTGCGAAGCCCATTGAGATCGGTGGCAGGAAGATCAAGACTATCTGGGGCTACCTAGGGCACGTACTAGGGAGATATGACGCCGTGAGAAGCTCAGACGAGAAGGAGATAGCGCCGTATGCAGATGACCTCCAAAAGGTGCTCAACGGGAGCAGAGCGGTTGTGCTCATCGACGAGATAGGGAGGTACTACGACCAGAGCGGGCTACAACCTACAAGCATATCCACGTTCTTAATGAACCTGGCCGAGGCTCTCAGCAAGTATAATGTGAGGGAGGTCGCCGTGGTGATAACGATGCCCTATGAGATAAGAGGGGGCACGGTGGAGGCGAAGCCGGGCATGGAGTACATACACAGGGGAGAGCTGGTCAAGGCCGTTAGTGACGTGTTGAGTAGGACGAATGTAGAGGTTATAAAGCCTGTTAGCGAGAGGGAGCTAGCCGAGATACTCAGGAAGAGGATATTCGCGTACGATAGGGAAGAGCTGGATAAGATGGCAAGCGAATTCTCATCGAGCGAGGTTATTAGGGAATACCCAGAGTACGTTAAGAATATCCTACAAAGGAGGGGCTTCTGGGGGGAGGTTAGGAAGACTTATCCTTTCCACCCGATGTTCCTAGAATTAATTGAGAAACTGGCCTACAGGCTGCCACACCTCCAGAGGACTAGAGACGCGATTAAGATCGCAGTCCAGGCGGTGCTAGCACTGAGAGAGGGGCTGTTCGACGCGATTGAAGATGAGGTAGGATTGGTGATGCCGTACCACATACCAGTGTTCGTGAGAGAAGTACTGGATGAGACGATTCTTAGGAGCCCTCCAGACGAGTACAATGTGTTCCGCTTAGTTCTCAAGGAAAACGTAGCAGACCCCGAGAGCTTCGACAATATAAAGAAACTCGGCAAGGAAGGGTTCTATGAGAAAGTCGTTGCCAGGAACCTCAGAGACCTAGGACAGGAGAGGGGAGGGGTGGGATTCAAGCTAGCCTCCATTATATGGCTACACAGCCTTGTAGGGCTAGGGCTCCCAATGAATCTGGGGCTATACCCAACAACCCAAGACCTAATATACTCGGTATCTCCTACAGATCAAGACGTCAAGAGCACTCTATTGATTCTGAGGAGCGTCCTGCCGCAACTGATTGTGCATGGAGATCCAGAGAGTGATAGTGCTAGGTGGTTCTTCACCAACATACCATCCATAGAGGAGCTGGTCGAAATGCTGAAAAAGAACGTTACAGATGAGATGGTTAAGGAGAAGCTGAGGGAACTCCTGGAAAGCGGGCTTTCTGGGAAGAGGGGCAGAGGGAGACCTCCGAAGGGCTATAAGAAGGACTCTATATTCAATGCTACCGTCGCCAAGAACATAGAATCCGTATCCAAGGACTACCTCGAGAGTAGAGACCCAGTATTGGTAATCCTAGCTGATAGAGTCTCCAAGGATGAGCTGCTTGGGTTCCTTCAAGGTAGAAACAACATCGTAGTGCTAGCTCCCCACGTGGACGGCATAGGAGAAGCTAAGGGGATCGCCCCCGAAGATATAGCCGGTATCAGAGAGCTCGCCGGGCTCAAGGGCAAGACTGTCTGGGAAGGGCTTATAGAGATACTTAAGTACTACATAGCTGCCGGCAGCATAGGCGAGGATCACCTGAAAGCAATGGTGGGAGAGATATCGGATAAGAGAGAGGGGGGCTATATAAGGGACTTGCTCGGCCTGTTGAAAGAGAAGGTCGAGAACAAGAAGGAGTATTATGAAAGGCACACTTGGACAATGATAAGTAGGTGCTATCGCAGAGTTTACTACCATAGGCAGGGAGAGGTTAGGTTTGAGGAGGGGCTGTCGCTGGAGTCAGACGAGCCGATACCGGTAGTAGTTGAGGAGTTCCTGAGGGATAAAGGGCTGATACCGCAGGAGTTCACTAAAGACAGCATACTGTCTTTGGTTAGAGACTACCTAGGCAAGAATCCCGAGGAGGAACCAATCAAGGTTGGCAGCCTCTGGAGCTTCATTACAACCACAGATAAGGCTAACACGCCCATCATAAGGTATAGGGATTTCATAGAAGCTGTCAAAGATCTCATTAAGACCATGGACTACGCAATCAGAGTCGGAGGAACCCTCGTGTGGAAGCCCATATTCAGCAGCAGAGAGGAGGCAAAGTCCTCTAGGGAGGGAGAGAAGGTGCTCGAAAAGGTGGAGGAGCTTCTAGAGAGATTAAAAATCTCTTGGGATGAGGTGGAGCTAGTGTACTGGGAGAAGGTCTTCGACGAGTGGCTGAATAAAGTATACGAATCTCTCCCCAGCAACAAGGTTGTCAAGGTCGAGGATAGAAGCGGCAGGGTGCTCGATATAAGAGATATCAATCTAGACCTCAAGAACACGGTGAAGGCTGGGAAACTCTTCTACGAGGAGAAGAAGTACTTAGTAGATTTCACCCCCAAGTTACCGGATAGAGTGCTAGAGGGCAGGGAGTATGAGGTGGAGGCATCTATTGATGTGAAGAACTTCGAAGAGGAGATCCAGGTGAAGTTAAAGCCGGACGAGGGGCTCACCGTGGAACCGAGGGAGTTCGGTGGGAAGCCTCCGCTCTCCATTAGATTCAAAATAAAGGCGGATAAACCCGGCAACTACAGCATTACAGCGGATGTCTATGGGAGAGGTAGCATCCTAGATTCTAGGGCTATTAGCGTTCAGGTGATCGGGGAGTGGATAGAGGAAGAGATAGCCATAGACGCTAAAGATGGAGGCAAGCCTATAGGCGATGACGCAAAGGTAGTAAGCATTGTAGTAAGAGAAATAGCCAGTCTGCCAGACATAGCAAGGATCATGAGGTCCCACAGGGGAACTGTAACCGGCTCCATAGTAATAGACAGCGAGACTGCGAAGATAAACATCAGGGTAGAAACCGAGGATGGCGCGGTGCTGGACCAGCTACATAGTACAATAATCAATATATCTAGGAATCTAGGAGCGAAAGCCGTCATAGAGACCACGTACACTCCTAAGAGCGAGCTAGTATATCGCGAAATCGCTAATTATATAGTCAATAAGGAGGGGGTGAGATTAAAGATTAAGAAAAGAGCTAATATGGGGTAGCGGCCTTGTCGACCGGGTTTAGGTACGTCTTTACCTTCACGGCTAAGAGGAGGAGTAAGCCCAGCTACGAGTACCAGGGTGTTCTGAGGACGCACAAGTTCTACATCAAATATTACAGCCTCCTCGACGGGCAGGACCCTCTGAAAGCTGTTGTCGACAATAAGGAGAAGATAGCGTTCCCCGCAAGGTTCACGGAGTTCCTGGTAGACTTCGCTAAAGAGCTCGGCGGAGAGGTGGTGGGGACTAGGAAAGTGAAGATACCGGGTAGGGATGTGTACTACGATAAGCCGGTAGTAGTACTCCCAAACGAGGTCGCCTTCAAGAGACACCTGCTACTCGCACTCACGGTTGCAACGTACAACAAGCCGGGTGAGGCCAGGCTTAACACGTTGAGGAGCCTAGTACTTAACATGAACGCAAACTTCCTCAACATCCTGTGCGATATAGCAATCGACAGGTACAGATCCCAGAGTCCTGCACGGTACTGGCACATGTTGCGAGTCGGGAGGGCGGTGAAGGCTCTTTATATGCTGGACTGAGTGCAGAGCATGAGCGCCTACATTGCTCCCCTTCTATGGATCGCCGAGAAATATCTGAAGTACAACCCTTTCTTCATATACAGCGGGAGAAACCCGCTACTCCACCAAACAGAGGTTGTGGCCAAGTCCCTCTTCATAAAGCCAACAAGAATGCTTATAGCAGACATGATAGGGCTTGGTAAGACGGTTACCGCCCTCAGAGTGCTCGCAGCAGTAAATAACTACAGGGAGGACGGGCTTAAAAGGGTCTTAGTAGCCGTCCCCAGCGTCCTTGTAGAGCAGTGGGTGGAAGAGATGAAGAGAATGGGCATATCCCCCACAGTGATAGACAGGGAGAGCATAAAAGTCCTAGCCAGCAGCCGCGAGTTACCCTCCGGGTGGTATGTAGGGTCTATTGATACATTGAAGCAGGAAAGGTATATGGACGTCCTGGTTAGGAATAATTGGGATGCCATAGTAGTGGACGAGGCACACAAGCTCGGCTACATAGGGTACGAGCCAAACGATAGGTGGAAGAACCTCGGCAAGATCGTTATGAACAACAGGGATGCCGTGTTGCTCCTGCTCACGGCCACACCGCATAGGGGGAAGGCCAAGGACTATCTAGCCCGCCTAGCCCTCATAGACCCAACACTCACAGAGGCGAAAAACGTGGAGGATCTAGATAAGGTATTCGACAAGCCCGAGTTCTACCGGCAAACACATAACGTGATCCTGATCAGGAGGAGCAAGGAGGATGTGAACATAGTCTATGAGAAGTCCGAGATCTTCAAGCCCTGCACCATGATTGCTGTATTAATAGAGCCGAGTGACGCCGAGAGAAAGCTGCTAAAGACCATAACCGATCTCGCTACGCAATACCTCACAGAATACTATAACCATATGGTCAAAAAATTCGGCTTTAAGCCTGAGAGAGCACGTGCAATTGTTGCCCTGCTCAGAACCCTCCTCATCAAGAGGGGGCTTTCAAGTCCCGAGGCCCTTGTGAAGACGTTCAGCAAGCTCGTCATGAAGAGGAGTAGGTCGGCAGAGATCATCGGTTCCGGTCGCGGCAAGGAATGGGAAAAGGTGGTTCAAGAGATCGAGGAACGCGCCAGGCAGCTCGACAATATCTTGTCAGGCGATGTGGAAGACCTTGAAAAGGAGCTCGACGAGTGGTTCGACGAGCTGGCATCGGATCTCAGTATGTTCTTGGAGAGTAAGTTAGTGGAAAAGCTTGAGGAAGCTAAGATATACGCGAGGGACATCCTATCAGGCGATGAAAAGGATTCCAAGGTTAGGACCCTGAAGAAGATACTTAGACTAGTTATGAAGGCAAATCCGGGTGATCTTCCAGCCGAGTTTATGGATCTAGCCAGTAGAAAGGCGATAGTGTTTACAGAGTTCAAGGACACAGCGCTATATATCTACAGCAAGCTGTCAAGCTGGGTTAAGGCGGAGCTCGGAGACCCAGGAGTAGTGAGAATATTCACGTCAGAGAATAGGAAAGAAATTGATGATATTAGGAAGTGGCTCTCAGAAGATGCTCCGAGGATCCTCGTAACGACCGATGTAGCTGGTGAGGGGCTCAACCTTCAGTACGCCAACGTTGTGATAAACTATGAGATAACCTGGTCTCCCGTAAGGCTTGAGCAGAGGATCGGCAGGGTGTGGAGGTACGGACAGAATAGGAATACCTACGTCTTCAACCTATTCTTAGCCGATGCCATGGAGAAGACCGTTGCAGAGGTTGTATTCGAAAAACTCTACGGTATCTCGACCTCAGTTGGTAAACTAGACCCAATCCTTGGAGAGAGAGTGCTGTTATCAACCATAAAAAACGAGCTGCTCGAACACGCCGTGGGACCGAGGGGGGCTATCGGAGGGCTAATACCCCTGGAGATCGACTTCAAAAATAAGAAGATCTCGCTATCGGAGTCTAAGATCATAGAGCTCGTGGTCAGCGATGCCAGAAACTTTGTTGAAACATTTGTTGAATCCCTGAAGAAGTTGGCGACTGAGATAAACCGCAAGAATATATTCCCATCAAAGTCGAAATCCGAGGACGAGGCTGAGAGAGTCCGCAATGAGCTCCTCAACCTAACGGGCTTTAGAGACCTTGATAATGCCATCACCGCTGCTAGGGAGATAGTGAACCATATATCTAAGTACCTAGACCTAGAGGTCGTTCGTGAGTCTGAGGACGAGATCATCTTAAAATCTAGGGATGAGAAGGTGTTCAAGATACCGCTGAAAAACCCAGAGGAGGCCCTTAAAACAGTGCAAAACTGTTTCAAGGCAAGCGATTACCCCAAGTACTTTGTCTACAGATGTGATAAAAGGGAGGTGATGCTTCTCTCAGAGGCTGAAATCATCGCAAGGGACTTAGTTATGTACAGGGAGCCTATAGGAGTTGTAGGCGACCTCGAAACTAAGAGTATAATGATACTAAGGGGGACCGAACTTGTTAAGAAATTGCTGGAAACCTTAGATAGGTCTATTCCCGTGGACGAGGTATACGGCTTAACCGAGGCGATCCAATTTGCTAGGCAGGAGGTTCTGACGGCTTCCCACAATACCTATTATGAAAAGGTGCTTAGGAAGGGGGTCGGCAAGTTGCTCGAAATGCTAAGTAATTACGAAAATATCAAGAAGCGCCTTGGTTGCAGGAGTCAGTTCTACGTGCATAATCTAGAGGACATACGTGTGAAGATTAAAGAGCCTCAGTTCATAATGATCAGCTCTGCGTTCCTGCCAGAGGCTAAGGAAACACCCAGTGCTGAGGTTTGGATGTGGGCTGAGGACGACGCCATACCCATAGTGCATAACTACGAGGGGCTCAGCGGTAGGGAAGCTACAAGGGTATCGGGCCACGAGCACTACGATGTGAAGAGCATAAAGAGGGGGGAGGGCGGGGAGACCCTAGAGGTGAGGTTTATCGAGGTAAAGACTAAAGCTAGTAGATCGCTAGACATAGATCTTACTGAGGAGGAGTTCAAAGTTGCCAAGGAGAAGGGGAAAGACTACTGGCTGTACATAGTATATGGAGTCAGGACTGAAAAGCCCGCTATACTGTGCATAAGAGACCCTGCCAGCAAGATCCCGTTTAAGAAGGTCACTGTCACAGAGAGGCGCGAGAAATATCGCTTCACCGCAGGGTGAGCTTGAGAGGAAGCTAACATCCATCGTGAAGAACCTAGTTGAAAAATCTACGACGGCCTCAGATTGTCGGAGGTGACCGAATAGTAATCAAGTCCACATCAACATATGTATCATAGAACAGGACGTGAACTATGCTAAAGTCCTTGAATATTCAGCTGAGCACCACTAAGTACGAGACAAATGACGAGCTCATCTATACTGTGACGAGAGTGTGGGGCGAGGATTCTAAGTAATTTCGCTCGAATCTTCACACCTGCCTGACCTAATGGATGAAAAGGTGTGGGTATTCATACCCCCACAAGGCGTTGAATACGTGCAGACATTCTCGACATAGTTCCTCTGGACTAGTACACACAACAGCCTTCGGAGGGCTATCAAGCGATGGGCTGGTAGTAGAAGAGAGAAAGCTTGATAACTGGCTGAGTCTTTTAGGA
>NZ_JBMFLX010000055.1:0-8408 GCF_049970975.1 Infirmifilum sp.
TATCTGGTTGAGCTACCAGTGGACGTAAAGGAAAACAATTTATTATGGTCTAAATTTAGCTCTCCCATGGAAACTTATAAGAGGCACGTTGAAAAACTCCTGAAAATTCTCACCGATAAAAACCTCAAAGCTGCTTTGGTATTTAATCCAGCGAATATCTTTTACTTCACTGGGACAGATGCTCCCTCCGCAACTTTGATATTCGAGGATTCGCGTGTTGTTTCTATTTCAAGCAGGCTGGAATATCTCAGAGCTGTCGAGGAACACTTGATAGGAGAGGTGTATGCCTTTTCCCGAGCTACTGAGGTTGCCGAATACGAAAAGATTATACAGGGTGATCTCTACGAATCCATCAAGAAATTATTGGAAGGAATGACGCCTGAGCGAATAGGCGTTGTGGGGGGTAGCGCTGATCTCAGGCAAAAGCTCACCGAGAAGATAGGCCCAGGCTTTCAAGATCTTTCAAGAGAGGTTTCCCTCCTACGCAGACAAAAAGACTTAGACGAGCTTGAGCGGATCAAGTCGGCTATAAGAATCGGCGAATATGCGATGTCTAAGGCTCTTAATGCGCTCGAGAAAGGCGTAACGGAATATGAGGTTGTAGCAGAGGTGCTGTATGCCATTCATAGAAATAATGCAACCCCCTCCTTTGACCCTATAGTCGCCTTTGGTGAGCATGCATCTCATCCACACGCAAAGCCAAGTAGGAGAGAACTCCAGGAGGGTGATGTCGTTAAAATCGATCTGGGGGCACGTGTGCAAGGATACTGTAGCGATATGACAAGAACCGTGATCTTTGGAAGAGTATCTACTAAACAGGAAAGGATAATAAGGGCTGTCCTTAGAGCTCAGGAGAGGGCAATTGAAGCTTTGCGAGCCGGTGTGAAGGCTAGAGAAGTGCACATGGAAGCCTATAGGATCTTGAAAGAGGAGGGGCTTCACAACTATTTTAATCATGGCTTAGGGCATGGTGTGGGCATTGAGATACATGAAGAGCCTTATCTAAATGCTGAGACTGAGGCTGAGTTGCTTGTAGGAGACATCGTAACCGTAGAGCCTGGAGTCTACATGGCTGGTTATCTCGGTGTGCGTATAGAAGACATGATTTTAGTTAAAGAAGAGGGCACCGAACTCTTAACTTATTTCCCGAAAGATTACATTATTTAGGGCTATATGATTCATCTGACCAAACCAGCTTTTCGAGTCCTTGGTGTTGCCGAGTGCTTCAATAAAAGGCAGAAGAAGTCTGTTCAGGCTGCCGTATCGTACAGGCGTGACGGAATAATCGACGGGTTCTATCTAACATGGACTAGGGTAGGTGGTCTTGATGCAACCGAGAAGATAATTCAACTTGTTAAAAGCACAGGAAGAAGGGACTTTAACCTTATAATGCTTAATGGTTGCATTATAAGTTGGTTCAACATCGTTGACATATATCGCGTTTACGAGGAACTGAGCTTACCCGTTCTATGCCTCAGTTATGAAGAATCTGAGGGTTTAGAACGGTATCTGAGAGATTATTTCCCAGGAGACGAAGAAAGGCTACAGATGTATTATAAACTTGGTGAAAGAAAACTAGTCTATATTCGAAGGACTAGAAGCTACGTGTATGTCCGGTCAGTAGGCCTAGATGAGAGCGAGACAAGAGAAGTACTAAACCTGGTTACTCTGCACGGCAAAATACCTGAACCTTTGCGATTAGCTCAGAGTCTAGCACGTACTGTTCACGAGTTTTTGAATTCCAACGACCCCTCGTTTTTAAACGAATAAATCTTTACGTAAACTGAAGGAATATATTTTGGTGCCTCATAAAATCTCTCAATGCTAAGACTCCCAAGAACTATTGAGTGGAAAGACGGTATAGTGAGACTAATAAACCAAAAGGAATTACCGGATAGGCTCATCTATATCGAGACCTCTGACTGGAGAAGGGTTGCCAAAGCTATAAAGGACATGGAAATACGAGGTGCACCAGCAATAGGTGTTGCTGCAGGCTACGCACTGGCTCTTTTTGCATACCACTGGCGGGGAGAGTCCCTCGAATCTTTCAAACGTGAGCTATTCCAGGCGGCTGAGGAAGTTAAGAAAACCCGTCCTACAGCTGTTAATCTCTTCTGGGCTGTGGAGCGAATATTAAGTAAGGCAAGCCAGGTCTCGAGCATTGACGAGGCTAGAAGATCAATCATCGAGGAGGCGATAAACATCCATAAAGAGGATGAGCGGGCCAACCGACGTATAGGCGAGATAGGAGCGGAGCTAATAGAGGATGGAGACACCATTATTACGGTTTGCAATGCTGGATCGCTTGCTACCAGTTACTGGGGTACCGCTACAGCTCCGATGTACGTTGCTAGAGAGCAAGGTAAAAATATAAGGGTAATTGCGCTTGAGACGCGTCCCTATCTCCAGGGAGCTAGATTAACCGCATGGGAACTTAGCCAGGCAGGAATCGACGTTGTCATAGCTACGGATAATAGCATTGGGATTCTTGCCATGAGGGAAAAGATTTCCCTAGCCATCGTTGGAGCAGACAGGGTGACACGCATAGGATGGGTCGCCAACAAGCTGGGAACATATCCTCTAGCACTAGTATCCCGTGTTCACAATATTCCGTTCTACGTAGCAGCGCCTACAAGTACCCTGGACTTAAAGTCAAAGGATCCTACGGACTTCGAGATCGAAAAACGCGACCCGTCTGAGGTATTATACTGGAAGGGGACCAGAATAGCGCCCGAGGGCGTAAATGCTATATACTATGCCTTTGATCTAACGCCACCACAGCTTATAACCGGGATAATAACGGAAGCCGGTATAATCTATCCTCCTTACGAGAAAAATATACCAAGGACTCTCCAACGCGTTTAACCTTTGTTTTGTGATCTAGATTTAAGTATAAGAGGGTTATCTTTTCTATTTTTCTGAAAACCGTGGGTCTTTTTAACCACAGCTTATTCTTAACAATGAAAGTCGATGTCTGCAAAGCTCATACGACTCAAGCGCCTGATAGATCTGGTGCACGTCCTAAACGTGAGCCCGTTACCCTTAATTCACCACTACACGCTAGAGTCGATGCACATATACTTTGTCCCGGTTAATCTCGGAGGAGAACCTAGCGTAATTTATTACTATGAGTCCCCCCAGCCATTGCAAGGAGTCTATATACTCTTCAATAATTTTTCAGGCGAGATAATCCTTTCCAATAAGTGGGTCTCGGATAGCAAATTCCTCATCATCCCCATAGTGGAAGTCGAGGCTCAAAGCTTCTTCTCTCCCAAAGAATTTCTCCAGGAAGTCAGGAAAAATAACCTCAAGAACAGAGAAAAGGATAAACATGCTAAAGTAGCCACAACCGAGGAATTACTAGTTACACAACCCTAAGGCTATTCATTTGGGCAGTCCCCCAAAAAGCCAGGAATAATTCTCGCTATCAACTTCTAGCCATGCATTCCCCCTTAACACTCCATCTTATATAGTGATTAGTACTTACTCCCCGCATCGAACTGGTCTGCTAACGCAGAGTTTATAAACAAATTAAACAAAGGCTAGCAGGGTTGATATGCAACGTGCAGTCTCGTCAAAACCAACTAAGGTGCGGAAGAGAGAAGTCTATACTGCTCCACTGCATGTACGGTCTAAACGTATTATAGCACCTCTCTCTAAGGAGTTACGTGAGAAACTAGGCGTTCGAAGAGTACGTGTTAGAAAGGGAGACAGGGTTTTGATAGTTCGTGGGTCTTTTAAAGGACATGAAGGGAAGGTTGTACGGGTTAACATAAAAAAAGAACGTATTTACGTCGAGGGCGCGGTTCTGCGGAAAGCCGACGGCACAGAGGTTCCGTTTCCTATTCATCCCTCCAAGGTCATTATAATCGAGCTTGACCTGTCCGACAAACGTAGAAAGGAGCTTTTCGGCAAAGGTGCCTCTGGTGGTGGCTCATGACTAGGAAGATAAAGAGTAGCTTGAGACATTTGAGAAGGTCGGTTGCACCGCCTTTTTGGCCAATTAAGAGAAAAGAGTATGTCTGGACTGTGAAGCCTAAGCCGGGCCCTCATGCTATTAATAAGAGCATTCCTCTGGGAATCGTATTGAGGGATTTCCTTGGCTATGTAACTACAATGAAAGAGGCTAGGAGGGTTCTGGGGGAAAGGAAAATATCTGTCGATGGGAGGATTGTTACGGATTATAAGTTCCCTATAGGATTAATGGATTTGATACATATTATCCCGGAGGACAAATACTATAGGGTTGTTCCCGATAAGACAAACATGTTCAAGCTCGTTGAGGTTTCCAAGGATGAGGCTGGGCACAAGTTGGCCCGGATTATTAGAAAACAAACAGTAAAAGGTGGGGGGATACAGATCACACTTCACGATGGCAGGAACCTCTTGCTGGCAAACAACGATCAATCTAGAAGCCTGAGGGTCCTAGATTCCGTCCTGATTACCGTTCCTAACCAATCTCTAGTTAGTCATATCCCATTAAAAGAGGGTGTGATGGCAGTTGTAACGGAGGGAAGACATACCGGCTTTATCGGCAGGGTTCAGACAATTCAGCAGGTGTTCAAAAGGAGGAAGTCCATAGTGGTTCTGAAAGGCGAGAATGGGGAAGAAATTAGGACTATTCTTGAATACATCCTACCTGTAGGTCAAGACAAGCCTTTGATCACGATAAGGTGAATGGAGGATGAAAGGAGTCCCAGTTATGGAAACGGGTCACCCAATGCGCAGGATTTTCATAGCTAAAGTAGTTGTCAACATAGGAGTTGGAGAAGGTGGAGAGAGGCTTGCTAAGGCAGCTAAGCTCCTAGAAGAGCTCACGGGACAAAAGCCCTCGCTACGTCGGGCCAGAAAAAGCATAAAGGATTTCGGTGTCAGGAAAGGCGAGAATATAGCCGCGATGGTTACGCTAAGAGGTGAAAAAGCGATAAGTTTCTTGAAGAAGGCTTTTGCGGCTGTTGAGAACAGGATAAGCGAGTCAAGCATTGATCGTCACGGTAATTTCGCCTTTGGTGTTCGAGAGCACATACTTGTCCCTGGCGTGAAGTATGATCCTGAAGTAGGAATATTCGGATTCGACGTCATTGTTGGAATGGAGCGCCCCGGTTATCGTGTAAAGCGGAGAAGAAGAAAGAAATCCAAAATTGGAAGAAACCATTACGTCACAAAGGAAGAGACGATAGCCTTTTTAGAAAAAGTTTTAGGCGTTCAGGTTATACGAACAAAGAGGTGATGCAATTGGCGAAACTACATCCACCTAAGAAGCGCAAATATGGAAAGGGTAGCAGGATGTGCGTGCGCTGCGGAACACACGAAGCAGTGATACGCATGTACGGTCTTAACCTGTGTCGACGTTGTTTCCGGGAAGTAGCAGAAGAAATCGGCTTTAAGAAGTACTCTTAGGGGTGATTACACATGATAATGGATACGCTGGCTAATGCTCTTGCAACAATACAAAACAATGAAGCTAGAGGTCATAAGGAATGCGTTATATATCCTTCATCCAAACTTATTGCACGAGTTTTAAATGTTTTGAAGCAGAACGGCTATATCGAGGACTTCGAATACATTAATGATGGTCGCGGAGGAAAGTTCATTGTTAAACTCAATGGTCGTATAAACAAGTGTGGAGCAATCAAACCCAGGTTCTCTGTTAAAAAGGACGAGTACACGAAATGGGAGCAGGAGTATTTACCCTCGAGAGACATTGGAATTCTCGTCGTGTCCACACCCTACGGCGTCATGAGTCATCGAGAAGCACAAGCTAAGAATCTTGGAGGGATCTTATTAGCTTTCGTCTATTAGGTGGTGGGTTCAAAATGAGCAGTGAAAATGTCGAAGGGAAAGAGAAGAAAAAAGAGAAAACCAGGATTAAACCAAGGCTAGATAAAGAAACAATAAAGAGCTTAAAGCTTAGGTCGATACTATCGGCCAAAAGACCTCGTTTCATCAGGATGAACTCTTGGATAATTAAAAGGCTAGACGACTCATGGAGAAGCCCCCGCAGGAGTCTAGACAACAAAATAAGACTTCAAAGGAAGGGCTTCCCTCCACTTGTTAAAATCGGATATAGGGGGCCCTTCTCTGTACGGAACCTTCATCCTTCGGGCTTCAAGGAGGTCATAGTCCATAATCCTCAGGAACTCGAAGGGATAGATCCTAGTACCCAAGCTGTAAGAATCGCATCCACAGTAGGTAGACGTAAACGAATCGAAATAATTAAAAAGGCTGAAGAGAAGGGAATCCGTATACTCAACGCAGGAGGTGTTGAATAATGGATGTAAGTGTGGCTCGAAGGTTAGCCGCTTCAGTTCTCAAAGTAGGGGAAAGCAGGGTATGGATTGACCCAGAGAGGTTAGAGGAAGTCTCAGCGGCTATAACTCGAGAAGATGTTCGTCGGCTAATAAAAGACGGAGTTATAAAGGCTCTACCGCCATCAACTCCTTCTAGAGGACGCTTGAGAATCCGCAAATCAAAGAAAAGAGGAAAGGGTCCTGGAAGCAAAAAGGGTCCACGCATAGATGAAAAGGCTGTTTGGATAGCGCGTGTACGATCGCAGAGAAGGTATCTCAAGGCGTTAAAAGCTAAAGGACTAATAGATAGGAAGAGTTTTTGGAGGGTTTACAAGCTAGTAAAGGGTGGAACTTTCAGGAGTCTATCCCATCTTAAGCTCTACCTTTCTGAGCATAAATTGGTAAAGGTGAAAGAAAGTGCCTAAAACCTCAACATACAGGTTACCATTGAAAAGACGTAGGCTGGGAATTACAAATTACTATAAACGTAGAAAGTTAATACTTTCCAAGAAGCCACGGTTGGTTGTAAGAGTCTTGTCGAGGACTATAATCGTCCAACTGGTAAAGGTGCATCCGAAAGGTGATATAACGCTTGTATCATCTCACTCGAAAGAACTGTTAAGGTACGGGTGGAAGGGAGGCTCAAAGAACACTCCTGCAGCTTATCTTTTAGGTTTCCTTGCGGCCCTAAAGGCCCAGCAAAAAGGCATCAAAGAGGCAGTCCTCGACATAGGACTACATAGACCTGTTAAAGGTGCGCGTGTTTTCGCCGTCGCGAAGGGAGCGATCGATGGCGGGCTGAAGATCCCCGCAGACAACGAAATTTTCCCTGACGAGAGTCGTATAAAAGGAGAGCACATAGCAAGCTATGCCAAAGATCTCAAAGAAAAGAATCCAGAGCTCTACAAGGCACGCTTTTCGGAATACCTCTCCCAAGGCCTCGAACCTGAGAACATTCCAGAGCACTTCGAGGAAATCAAAAACAGCATCTTGAAGACGTTCAAAGAGGGTAAAAGTATTTAATGCACATATGGTAGCATGGAAGGGTGGATGCTATGTCGCTAGGGAGTTGGGTTCCTCGAACCCATGTTGGAAGACTCGTAGCGGAGGGTAAAATAAAATCCATAGATGAGATTTTTTCAAGGAATCTACCCATAAGGGAAGTTGAAATAATTGACGCTCTACTACCTGATCTAAAGTTTGAAGTACTCAATGTCAACTTCGTCCAACGCCAGACAGACTCGGGTGAGGTTAGCCAGTACCAGGTTACAGTAGCGGTGGGAAACGAGAATGGTTATGTTGGTATTGGAATGGGCAAGTCTAAGCATATAGGCACTGCCATAGACAAGGCGGTAAAAAGGGCCAAGCTCAACCTAATTCCAGTAAGAAGGGGCTGTGGGAGCTGGGAGTGTCTTTGCGGTCAGCCCCATAGCGTGCCCTTCAAGGTTGAGGGTAAGAGTGGGAGTGTCAGAGTTGTGCTATTACCTGCACCTAAGGGTGTAGGTATAGTTGCCTCTGACGTGGCGAAGACGGTTTTAAGGCTAGCCGGTATAAACGATGTATGGTCAAGGTCCTTCGGCGAGACGCGAACAACTCACAACATGGCAAAGGCGGTATATGAGGCTCTCAAGGCAACCTATAAGGTTCACACCCCTGATATGTGGTGAATACAATGACCCTGCTGTTCGTCTTGAGAATTAGGGGCAAACCTGATAGAACTCCGGACGAGGAGAAGGCACTGGAACTATTAAGGCTTCACAAAACATGGCATGCAACACTTGTCCAGGATACTCCTTCAATTAGAGGCATGCTTGAAAAAAGTCTCAACAGCGTGGTTACGTATGGAGAGATCCGCCACGAGGTTCTAGCTCAGTTACTGAAGAAATACGGAAGACTCGAAGGCAATAAAAGGCTTACAGAGGAATACCTCAAATCAATAGGCTACGACAGCTTTGAGACGCTTGCCAGTGCACTAATAGAGGGTAAGGTTAAGCTCGAGGAAATACCAGGTCTTAAACCCGTCTTCAGGCTACATCCACCCTCAGGTGGCTTCCGAGGAACTATTAAAAAGAATTTCAAAGCCAGGGGAGTAACGGGCTATATGGGGGAAGAGATAAA
>NZ_JBMFLX010000056.1:0-8269 GCF_049970975.1 Infirmifilum sp.
AAAAGTGATAGAGCCATCGATTTCTGATTTGTGGCTTCCTATAATAATTCTACATGAGCCACCGGAAAATGAAATACCTTATGTTACCGTCTACAGGATCCCGATAGGCTAGGAGGAACTTCTTCCTGACTGAATGCGAGAGCCTACCTGCTCTGATTATCTCGAGCGGGTCAAGCTTACTATCATAAGCTAGGACGTGAACCAGGAAGGGGGCATGGTCGAAGCCTGGTCCCACCTTGTACACAGCAAAAGTAGAGCCGAACTTTAGCCCGGACTTCACGACGTACCCCTTGCCTCGAAGATCCTTGTAGACAGCATAGGCATCATCAAAGTTTTCATAGGACTTCCTTGCGAGGTCCTTGAACCTCTCAATAGATATGACTTCGTGTTTCTCGTCGTATAACTCTAGGACCCCATTCTCGAGCAGGTACAGCGCGTCAAACGGGGAGAGCTCTAGCTCTTTTTTAACATCCGGCGTTTTGGGCTTTGGGACAGTAAAAAAACGGCCGTAGAACCCCTCCCGGAAATAAAGAGTGTTTGCCCTTTCACGGTCAAGTACGATGATCCGACCACCAACCAGGAAAGCTTTTATCCTTTCACCCATCCTTTCCTCCCGCAACCAATTCGCCACAAAGAATATTTATCAAGGCATATAAATTAAAACTAATTGTGCCCAAGGTTAACACAAAGCTTGTATCCTGGGATGAGATAGTCAACTGGACCTACAGTTTGTCGAAGAAGATTGAGGAAAGCGGCTGGCGCCCGGATATAGTTGTTTCGATTGCTCGCGGGGGGTACATCCCAGCCAGACTGGTATGCGATTTCCTCGACATAAATGATCTTGTAAGCATACAGGTCCTCCACTGGGGTAAGGCCGCGGAAATCACTGCCACCGCGCACGTGAGGTATGGCTTTCAGGCCGACCTCAAAGGTAAAAAGGTTCTCATAGTCGACGATATCTGCGACACGGGAGACTCGATTATCGTGGCAAAAGAGTATATTGAGAAGAATTATTCGCCTGGAGAGATAAAAGTTGCTGTGATGCAGTGGATAAGCAGCGTTGCAAAGATAAAGCCAGACTTCTACGTTGACGAGGTCAAGGAATGGGTCTGGTACCAGTACCCGTGGACCCGTGCCGAGGACACGACAAACTTCATAGAGAAAATTTTAGTCGAGTACTCCAAGAGCGGGAGGAACGAGTTGACGCTTAAGGAACTCATAGAGACATTCCGGGAGTGGTATGGGATAGACGTGGGGGATCGCTATTATAAACTGGCAATAGACAAGTTGGCACGACAGGGTAAAATCCGTATAGTGGGAGAAGAAAAAATCATCGTACAGCAGCGTTAGATCATGCGACAATTCAGGATACACATTTCCAAGGGTGTTTTTCTGGAAGGAGACACAACAAACATACTAATCGACCCGCTAGTCCTACCCAGTAAGAGGCCAGACCTCGTACTAGTCTCGCATGCTCACAGCGACCACTACACGCCCGGAGTTCTCAGGCGGATATCCTCCACCGGTGTCAGAATACTCATGAGCACGGCTAGCAGGATGATCATAGACCCTAAAAAACGGTTGAAAAACGTGGTTGAAATTAATCCAGGAGAGAAAATTGAGTCCGAGAAGTTCACGGTTGAGGCCTTTGATGCTGGACACATAATCGGTAGTCTCCAGTTTCGGATAGAGCTAGCTGATGTGACATTCGTGTATACGGGAGACTTCAATTTAGAGAAGAGAATTATCCTCGAACCCGCCAAGCCGTTGAGCTCGGATGTACTCTTGATCGATGCTACATATGGACTCCCCGTCTACGTCTTTCCTAAACGCCAGGAAATATATTCTCAGCTGCTCTCTTTAGTAAGAGAAAAGGGTAGCGATAGAGAAATAGCTTTAAAGGCTAGAAAACTGGGGGTGGCCCAAGAAGTAACAGCCTTGCTCAGCATGGCCACAGATCTTCCTGTTCTCGTGGAGCCTGAAATAGCAGTCTACAATGAAATATATGAGAAGTTTGGGGAAATTCTAGGGAGATATGCTATCAATAATAACCCGTCCCGTGGCGCCCCCTTCGTTGCTCGTCTTTCTCGAAAGTTCCCAAGAGGGATTCAGAGCATCCCCTTAACGGGTTGGGCTATGAAGAGCGGAATCCCATTGAGCAGTCATGGAGATTTCAAGCAGATCATCGATTACGTTCGTCGAAGCAGCCCGGACATTGTTATACCTGTATGTGGCTTCAGAGAAGAGTTGTCTTCCTATCTATTAGGAGAACACGGTTTTTCCACAGCGAATGGAGAGGAAATTATACTAAACTTGTAAATCTTCCAACGGTAAAATTTTATTAATTTAGGTGATTCGTTTCTATTAATGAGCAAAGAAATACCTAGGGTCAAGATAGGAATAATCGGGGGCTCCGGGCTCTATTCTCCAGACTTCCTAGAAGACGTCCAGGAAATAAAGGTCTACACCCCTTACGGTCCGCCTTCATCGGATATAATGATCGGACACATAAGAGGGGTAAAAGTAGCATTTCTACCACGGCACGGTAAGAAGCATTCTATACCGCCACACAAAATAAACTATCGTGCAAACATTTGGGCGCTGAGAGAACTAGGTGTTGAGAGGCTAATTTCTGTATCGGCGGTAGGAAGCCTACGAGAGGAATATAAGCCCGGCGACTTCGTCTGCACTGATCAGTTCATCGATATGACTAAAAATCGAGTTTACACATTCTATGATGGGCCGGTAGTCGCCCATGTATCCATGGCTGACCCGTTCTGTCCCGAGCTTCGCAGATTCTGTCTAGACGCTGCGCGAGAATTAAATATCAAGGTACATGAGAAGGGAACCTATGTGTGCATCGAAGGGCCGAGGTTCTCTACTAGGGCTGAGTCGAAGCTATGGAGACAGTTCGGAGCAGACATAGTAGGTATGACGCTAGTGCCTGAGGTGAACCTGGCCAGGGAAGCCCGCATGTGTTTCCTGAACATAGCCATGGTGACGGACTACGATGTCTGGGCGGAGAAACCCGTTACAGCAATGGAAGTCGCAAGGGTAATGTCTGAGAACACGGAAAAAGTTCGCAGACTCCTAGTTGCACTGGTACCGAGAATACCCGAGAAGCGTGGATGCCAGTGCGCACACTACCTTGATGAAGCTCTTCTCTAAGCCTTGTATTCCTCCGTATTCATTCGTTCTTTTCTATTCATAGTCCAATCATGGTTGGCGGGATCCTCCAGAGCGGTGGTGGTCCCGGGATCAAGTCCCGACCCCCGCACTAGCCCATCTCTATAATATTGGAGAGAGATCCTAGTATGTCTTCTCCGCTTCCTATTCCTCGAGGAGGCCGTCGAGCATGCTCCTGTGCTCCTCTAGCTCCTCGAGTATTGCATCGATGCTGTCGAGTGCCTTCCTGTGGTCTGGGAGGATGTCAGCATACACCCTGAGAGCTTCGATGCATGTGCAGGAACTGCGGCCTAGAGATCGACGCTGACATAAACACATGCTTGAACATCGCCCACAAAGCAGGATACAGCCCGCCCACACCCGGCAAGACCGAAGCCTTCCTGCCAACACACCAGGGAGCCACACCACTCAACGAGAAGAAAGACAAGATACGACAACCAGGAGCAAAAACAATGACCCCTAGAAGGGTAACCGGGAGCACGCCTCAGTGACGCAGGGCAGGAGGGGTGGCTAATCTTAGGCTAGCGACAATAAACTAGTTAAAGCCGTGCCTGTTTGAATTAACACGAGGAAACAAAATGCCTGAAAAATATAAGGTTAAAGACATCTCACTCGCTGACCGAGGCAAACTGGCAGTCGAGTGGGCAGAGCAGAACATGCCGGTGCTTCGACTAATCCGCGAAAGATTCCAAAAAGAGAAACCCTTGAAAGGCGTGAGGATAGCTGCATGTATGCATGTAACGAAGGAGACCGCTGTACTAATGCTCACCTTGCGAGACGGCGGAGCCGAGATCGCTCTAGCGGCTTCAAACCCACTATCGACTCAGGACCATGTCGCAGCATACCTGGCTAAGGAGGGAATACATGTCTACGCCTGGAGGGGGATGAGCGAGAAAGACTACTTCGCCGCGATCGCGTCTGCAGCCTCGATGGGACCAGACGTTACGATGGATGATGGAGCAGACTTAACAGTCATGTTGCACAAGGTAGCGTTAGGTGAAGCGCGTGGGATAGACTACGAGATAGGGTCTAAGGTTCTCTCCTCTTCCATCGTGGAAAAGATAAGAGGGGGGACTGAGGAGACCACCACAGGTGTCATCAGACTTAAAGCTCTCCAAAAGGAGGGGAAGCTCCTTTACCCTGTTTTTGCAGTAAACGACTCCTTGACCAAGTTCATGTTTGATAATAGGTTTGGCACAGGGCAGTCGTCTATTGACGGAATATTGAGAGCTACTAACATTCTTCTCGCGGGTAAAAACGTCGTAGTTGCTGGTTACGGGTGGGTTGGAAGGGGGATAGCCTGGAGGGCAAGAGGGATGGGTGCACGCGTGACTGTTGTAGAGGTCGATCCTGTCCGGGCCCTCGAAGCATACTATGAGGGCTTCTACGTCACTGACATGTCCTCTGCTGCCGAGACCGGCGACGTGTTCATAACAGCGACTGGTAATACCGACGTTATCCGTGCGGAACATTTGCTAAAGATGAGGGATGGGGCTATACTTGCAAATGCTGGGCATTTTAACGTCGAAATATCTGTTCGCGATCTCGAAAGGATAGCCGTAGGCTCAAGAGATATAAACGAGAATGTCCGGGAATACAGGCTCCCTAACGGGAGGAAAGTTTATCTTATAGGTGAGGGAAGGCTTGTAAACCTTGCCGCAGCTGAGGGGCACCCAAGTGAAGTGATGGACTTGTCGTTCGCGAACCAGGCGCTCGCTGTTGAGACAATAGTGAAAAAGTGGGAAAAGCTGGACAAAAAGGTGTATAAGCTCCCGCGCAGCATAGACAACCGCGTAGCTCTGCTAAAGCTCAAGGCGTTAGGTGTCCGCCTAGAGAGGCTTACGGAGGAGCAGAAGAAGTACCTAGAGAGCTGGAGTGGCTAGTCTACAACCTCGCCTACGAGATGTAAGGGTGAAGCATCTACTATTCTCGCTTTTACAAAGGCACCTAGTTCGAGGTCATAGTCTTTGAATACCACCGGTTTGTATTCTGGTGTTCGCCCGGTAAAATCGCCTCTCATTGAAACTGAGTTTATTAGAACCTCTTTTGTCATTCCAAGGTATTTCCTGTTAATCTCATAGGCTATTCTGAACGAGAGTTCTGTAGCGATTTTGCTTCTAAGCTTCTTGAGGGGCTCTGGGGGTCCTTTCATAAGATAGCCTTTCGTGAAGGGCCTCAAAGTGTATCTCGCTATGTGAACCTTATCGAACATCAGCTCGCCTAGCAGCCTGAGAGTGTTGTTGAAAGCATTTTCGTCCTCGCCGGGGAAGCCTACTATTATGTCGGTAGCTATGCTTGAGGATAAGCCCTGGGACCGGATCCGACCTACTAGATCCCTGTACTCGGAAACCGTGTACTTTCGGTTCATCAGCTTTAAGACGTTGTCGTCTCCTGATTGTACAGGTATGTGGAAGTATTTATAGAGCCTCTCATCTCTCGCAAGGGTTAGAAGTCCATCTATCTGCGACCTGAGGAGCATGGGTTCCATCATTCCTATTCTTATTCTGTATTCTCCTTTCACTGTTTGGAGAATCTCCTCGATCAGGGCCGTGAGGTTTGTTCCAAGGTCGTAGCCGTAAGTGGCGAGATCTTGACCGACGAGGTATACCTCCTTTGCCCCTTTTTTCACTGCATTTTCTACAGCCTTGACAATGCTGTCCAAGGGGTAACTCTTTACTCCTAAGCCACGGGTAACCCACTCGATGCAAAAGGAGCACGCTCCGAGACAACCTGACTGGACTGGGAGGATATATGTCACGCCTCCTTCAAACTCCGGCAGAACGTTTCTCATGCGAGGATAGCTGCGTAGAAGAAGCAACTGTTTTTCGGATTCGACAACCTCTACTATTCTCTCAAGGGAGTCGGGCTCCACTAGGCTGGCTTCGGGAGCAATCTCAAGGATAGACTTGGGTCGAACGTTTGTGAGGCAGCCCGTCACGACTAGTCGGAAGCCGGTCTTTTTCCTCAGGGCTTCGAGCCTCGTTAGTTCCCTAAAGATCTTCGTCTCAGTGTCCCCTCTCACAGCGCATGTGTTGACAATCACGGTGTCAGCTTTTTCTGGTGTGTCTACAACCTCGTGTCCTCTTTCTCTTAAGAGAGTCTTCATTATGTCGCTTTCTCCCTTGTTCAGCCAGCAGCCAAACGTCTCGATGAAAACCTTCACTTAATATTCCCTTGAACCTACAAGAAGTAGAAATTAAAAAACTAGTGGCTCTGGAAAAAGAATTATAACTGCGATGATTAAGCAAGAGGGGATTAAATGGACCGCAAAACTCTGAGCCAGATACTAGCAATCCTATTATGGATGCCCCTATTTCTAGCACCGTTGCTGACGGCTCAGCCCTCAATTCCGGCCAAGGCCACTGTTAGTGCGCGCATCGAGTATGGTTATGGACTAGTATTTTATCATATAGAGCTTCCCGAGCCCACGACCTCACTTTCTTTTAATGTCTCAGGCTATACTGGGAAACTTGTACTAGCTGTAGCTCAGACGGAGAGGCAGAGGAATGTGTTAGCCGTCGTGGATAAGAGTCAGGTGAAGTTTGCATTTAGTGATCCCGCCAGGCAGGTCAACATTACTTTTGTCTTTGACATAGTAACGAGTAATCTCACCACGATCGAGATAAGGTTCCCGATCCCTCTAAGCCCGTTCGGCTACGCTACAAACGTTAGTGGCACTGCATCGTTTTCCACGGGGATAAATGTCAACAGCACCTTTGGAAAAGTAATGGGTTCACAGGTAAGCTATAATGCAACCTTACCCCCTGCTTCCTATGACGTAATACGTGGCTCTACATCCTCTGGTCAAGTCCCAGTCGGGAAAATAGCCAGGATAAACCGAACAATAATCTTGGAGGCAGACAAAATAGTTTACGAGGACACAGTTGAGATACTTCAACTGTCAAACTATCCAATAACGTCCCTAGCGATAGCTCTTCCAGTAAGTTATGTCTTTGATGGAGCCGAGGGGCTTCTGGGCCCCTATCCCAGGAACTATTGGCACAGCTACAACGCTTCAAATTCTACTCTGATATTAATCACACTCATGTCATCCGTTCAGCTTGTGGGACAGAGAACCGTCCTGACACTAAGGTATCATACGAACCGTAGCAACATGATCAACGCATACATGGGGCTTGGCTTTGTCGTAACGGACTACAGTGTTAAGCTGTGTATAAGAGGGTCGCTGACAGTCCCGCAGGAATTTACCACAGGTGAGACAGTAACTGGAAGCCTTCAATGCTACGTCTTAAAGCCTGTAGGACCCCTCTTCCAGGCTGACCTCTATCCGAGAGTACCTGTTTCGAACATTGTTTTTAAGCCTTCAACAGGTCTGAGCTTGGCCGAGACGGTAATAATTCTACTTGTTTTAATCCTCTTATTAGCTACAGGTGTATTCGCAGTTGCGAGAATTAGACGTAACAAGGTCGAGAAGGCAAAGGAAAAGGTATTAACCGCTACAACTGTTCCGAGAGAGGTTTCAGAAGCAATATATAAAATACTCCTACGCCGCGAAGAACTTCTGATCACAGCCATCGAGAACCTGAACAGCCTACGTGCCAGAAAAGCCGGAACCACGAAGATCGTATCCGTGATCCGGGAATACGAGAAAAGAGACACCGCGCTCGAGACAGAGGTCTCGAAGCTTTTAGGGCAGCTAGGCGATGCTGGGCGTGAAATAACCAATGAGATGGTGAGAATAAAGGAGGGAATACATCAGAGGATGAACGAGATTGAAAAAATAGAGCGAAACTACCGCGTGGGTAGACTTGATAAAAAGGAATACAATGTGAGAATTGAATCATTGGAAACCGAGCTGCGAAATCTTGCGCAAAAGTTCCGTGAACTTGCGGAGAAAAACATTTAAAAATTTATTTAGGCAGATCCTCTACTTCACAGGTAAGCTATAATGCAACCTTACCCCCTGCTTCCTATGACGTAATACGTGGCTCTACATCCTCTGGTCAAGTCCCAGTCGGGAAAATAGCCAGGATAAACCGAACAATAATCTTGCGGGATCACTAATATGTCTTCTCTGTCTCCTATTCCTCGAGGAGTCCTTCGATCCTGCTTTGATGTTCTT